>CAMFLJ010000058.1 GCA_945957335.1 uncultured Actinomycetes bacterium
AGATTCGCCTTAGTCTCGTGGGCTCGGAGATGTGTATAAGAGACAGGGGTCGGACGGTCAGGCGATGGGGCGGCCGAAGGGGATCTCGGCCCAGGTGGTGAGGAAGGCCTCGGCCTGCTCGCAGGCACCGAGGACCGGGCCGGCCGGATGGTCGAGCAGGCCCGCCACCGCGATGCCCACCAGCTCGGCGGCCGCGGCCGGGAGGTCGGCGGGCAGCGCAGCTCCACCGTCGGGCCACGCGACGAGGTGGCCGGCGGTGGTGACGAAGTCGGGGAGCACCACGACGTCGGCGCGGCCGAGAGCGGCGAGCGCCTTGGCCGTGACCGGGATGGGGCCGGAGGGGACGACGACCTTCGCCTTCACGCCGGGCACGGCCTCGTGGTCGAGGACGCCGGCCTTGGAGCCGACGACCAGCACGTCGGCCGCTGCGGTGAGCACCTCGGCCGCCGGGGCCGGAGCGCCACCGGCGATGGTGGCGCCCAGGGCGGTGAGCGCCTCGGCCACGGCTGCTGCGTCGTCGGTGGCCTCGACGGCCACCGTGCGGCCCTCGAGCGAGCCGCCGCAGGCGGCCTGCGCCGCGGCGGCGATGCCGGCGGCGCGCAGCGCGGACCGCTGCTCCCACCACTCGGCGGGCCGGGGATCGGCGCCCCGCAGCGCCGCCAGGTCGGAGGCCTCGATGCCTCGGCCACCCTCGAGCAGCAGGGAGCCGGAGGTGGCGTCGGGTGCGACCTCGGCCTCGAAGGCGGCGAGCGCGTCGGCCCGGGCGTCGGCCGCGGCGTTGATGCCGGCGGAGGCGCCGGACGCCTTCCGGCCGAACACGGCGAACTGGTAGGTCTGGCTGCGGGCCAACCAGGTGGCGCCGTCGATCAGCACCTTCGGGGCCAGCCGGACCACCCCGGCGGCCACGGGGGCGTCCGGGAGGTCGACGACGACGAAGGCGTCGGTGGTGGAGAGCTTGCGGGTCGTCACGAGCCGGGATCCTCCCACACCGCCGCACCTCGACGTCCCGTCGTGATGGGTGCCCGCAGGTGCCGCCCCGTATGCTGCGCGGCGATGAGTGACGGGACGACCACCGGGAGAGCACGCCCGACGCGCGTCCTCGTGGTCGAGGACGCCCCTGAGTTCGTCGAGCTCCTGGTCGGCCTGCTCGAGCGCGAGGGCTACGACGTGGCGACCGCCGCCGACGGCCCGACCGCGGTCGAGACCGCCCGCACCACCGAGCCCGACCTGATCGTGCTCGACCTCAGCCTGCCCGGGCTCGACGGCGTGGAGGTCTGCCGCCGGATCCGCGGGTTCAGCGACGCCTACGTCCTGATGGTCACCGCACGCGACGACGAGGTCGACCGGGTGGTGGGCCTCGAGGTCGGCGCCGACGACTACCTCACCAAGCCGTTCTCCCCCGCGAGCTCGTCGCCCGGGTGCGCGCCATGCTGCGCCGCCCCCGCACCGGACCGCCCGCCGGCGACCACGACGCGGCCCGCACGATCGGTCGGCTCGTCGTCGACCCCCGCTCGCGGCGGGTGCTGTTCGACGGTGAGGAGGTGCCGCTCACCCGCATCGAGTTCGACCTGCTCGACGCTCTGGCGGCCAAGCCGTCGATGGTGTTCTCCCGCCGGATGCTGCGCGACCTCGTGTGGGGCGAGGACTGGTACGGCGACGACCACGTCGTCGACGTGCACGTGGCCAACCTGCGAAAGAAGCTGGGCGACGGGCGCCATCTGGTCGAGACCGTGCGGGGCATCGGCTACCGCCTCGGCACCGACACCGCCTGAGCGCTCAGCCCTCCCGGGCCAGCAGCCGCTCGAGCGTGCGGGCCGCGCCCGTGTGCAGCGACTCCCAGTCGTCGGGCAGCCCGACCGGTCCGTCGTCTGCGGCGCAGAGCGCCTCGATGCGGCGGCAGGCCGTGGACAGCGACGCGGCGCCCATCGCTGCGCTGGTGGAGCCCAGGGTGTGCGCGATGCGGCCCAGCTCGACGCGGTCGTCGGCGGCCACCGCGGCCTCGATGCCCTCGACGCGGGTCGGGAGCTCGCGCAGGTAGGCGCCCACGACCGTGGCCAGCAGGTCGTCGTCACCGACCTCCTCGGCGAGCTGCCCGAACGCAGCCAGGTCGAAGCCGGCATCGGGCCCGGCCGGGGCGGGCCCACCGTCGTCGGCAAGCGTCCCGCCGTCGTCCGCCGCGGGGGCGGGGTCGGACGCGGCGAGCCACTGCTGGAGCGTGGCGCCGAGGGTGGCCATGCTCACCGGCTTGGTGAGCACATCGTCCATGCCCGCCTCGAGGCACCGCTCCCGGTCGCCGGAGAGGGCCGACGCGGTCATCGCTATCACCGGCACCCGCTCCCCGGCAGCCTCGAGGGCGCGGATGCGGCGGGTGGCCTCGAGCCCGTCGAAGCCCGGGAGCTGCCAGTCCATCAGCACCGCGGCGGGCCGCAGGGCGCCGAACACCTCGACCGCCTCCTCGCCCGAGCCGGTGATGACGACCTCGTGGCCGAGGCGCTCGAGCTGGCGGGCCACCAGCATCTGGCTGACCGGGTTGTCCTCGACCACCAGCACGGTGGCGACGGCCGGGACGGCACCTCCCGCAGCGCCGGCCGAGGTGTCGGCGGGGCGCAGCGTGGCCACCGAGCGGGCCGGGAGCGCGACCCGGAACGACGAGCCCGCGCCCGGCCGGCTCGAGACGGTGAGCGTGCCGCCCATGGCCTCGGCCAGGCGACGGGCGATGCTGAGGCCGAGCCCGGTGCCGCCGTAGCGCTGGGCCGTGGAGGCGTGGGCCTGGCCGAACGGCTCGAAGAGGCGGCCGAGCTCGTCCTCGCTGATGCCGATGCCGGTGTCGGCCACGGTGACCCGGACGTCGACGGCGTCGAGCCCGCGGCGCTCGCACTCGACCGACACGCTCACCAGGCCCGCATCGGTGAACTTCACCGCGTTGCCGACGAGGTTCGAGATGATCTGCCGCAGCCGGAGCCCGTCGCCCCAGATGAGCTCGGGCAGGCTCGGCGAGCTGCGGAGCTGCACCTCGAGGCCCTTGCTCCGGGCCTTGGGCTCGAAGAGGCCGACGACCTCGGCGACGAGCTCGCCGAACGGCACCGGCCCCTCCGACAGCTCGAGGCGGCCGGCCTCGATCTTGGAGAAGTCGAGCAGCTCGTCGAGCAACGCCTGGAGCGTGCCCGCGGCGCGGTGGACCGCGCCGACCATCTCCTTCGACTCGTCGTCGAGGTCCGCGGCGGCGAGCAGCTCGGTGAGCCCGAGGATGCCGTGGATCGGGGTGCGCAGCTCGTGGCTGACGTTGGCGACGAACTGCGCCCTCTGCACGAGGGTGCGCACCGCCTCGTCGCGCGCCTGCTCGAGCGCCGACTCCGCCTCGCGCTCCTCGGTGACGTTGTGGGTGGTGAGGACGACGGCGCGCACGTCGGGGTCGTCGAGGCGGTTGACGGCCGTGCCCCGGATCGTCTGCCACGTGCCGTCGGCGTGCAGGGCCCGGAACTCGTCGGTGACGGTGGACCCGGGGATCGCCAGCACCTCCATCATCCGAGCGGCCGCCCGAGGGGCGTCGTCGGGGTGGATGAGGTCGATCAGGTTGCGGCCAAGCCACATCTCCGGGCCGACCCGGCCGAGGGTGTCGACCTCGGTGCCGAGGGTGTCGATGACCCGTCCCTCGGCGTCGATCAGGGTGACCATGTCGCTGGTGTTCAGCAGCAGGGTGCGGAAGCGCCGCTCCGAGAGGACCGACACCACGTCCGGCTCCTCGCGGTCGGTGAGGTCGGTGATGGAGACGACCATGCCGCCGACCGCCGGGTCCTCGAACACCGACGTCGCCTCGACCTCGATCGGGACGGCGACGCCGTCCGGGCGCAGGGCGCGCAGCCGCAGCGGGCGCTCGGTGCCGCCGTCGCGGAGCGCGTCGAGGAAGGCGGCCGCCACCCCGCCGCCGTCGTCGGGGTGCACCAGGTCGAGCACCGACCGGCCGAGCAGGTCGCCGGCCGGCGTGCGGACGAGCGCCTCGGCGGGCGGCGAGACGTAGGTGATCAGCGCCTCGCGGTCGAGCACGACGATCGGGCCGGTGTGCGACAGCAGCGACCGGAGCCGCCGCTCGCTGGCCGCCAGCGCGTCGAGCGCGTCGACCTCCGCGCTCACGTCGACGATCGAGCCGAGCAGCGCGACCGGCTCGCCACCGGTGCCCCGCAGCGGCCGGGCGGTGAGCAGCCCCCAGAACAGCGATCCGTCCGGGCGCAGGTAGCGCGACCGCAGCTGCACCGAGTCGAGGGCGCCGCTGGCCAACCGGGCCAGCGTGCGGCGCGACTGGTCGCGGTCGTCGGGGTGGGTCAGGTCGACGATCGGGTGCTCGGCGACCTCGGCCTGGGACCGACCGAACATCTCCGTGTACGCCGTGTTGACCAGCTGTTCGTTGCCGGCCAGGTCGAGCAGCGCGTAGGCGGCGGGTGCGTCGCGGAACAGCAGCGCCCACAGCGCCGACGGGCCCAGGGCCTCGAGCAGGCCGCCGGGCCCGTCGCCCGTCGGCGGGTCGGCGTGGTCGCCGTGCTCGGGTCCGGTCGGTGCAGCCACCCGTCCAGCATGGCCGATGGCACACCCGTACGGGCCAGGGCCGTCCGGCCCAACGGGCATGATGGACGGCCATGGACGAGACCATCGACGTGCTGATCGAGATCCCCCGCGGAAGCCGCAACAAGTACGAGGTCGATCACCACACGGGTCGGATCCGGCTCGACCGCCGCCTGTTCGCCGCCACGACGTACCCGACCGAGTACGGGTTCATCCCCGAGACCCTCTCCGAGGACGGCGACCCGCTCGACGTGCTGGTGCTCACCGAGGACCCCACCTTCCCCGGCTGCTGGATCAACGCCCGGCCCGTGGGTGTGATGTGGATGGAGGACGAGGCCGGCCGCGACGCCAAGGTGATCTGCGTCGAGCCCAACGAGCCCCGCTGGAAGGACATCGCTGACATCGACGACCTGCCCTTCGAGATCAAGGCCGAGATCAAGCACTTCTTCGACATCTACAAGGACCTCGAGCCCGAGAAGTTCTCGGTGACCGGTGAGTTCGAGGACAAGGCGGCGGCCTGGGCCGAGATCCGCCTCTCGCTCGAGCGCTACGCCGGCAAGGTCGAGGGCCCGTCGGTGTGACCGCGGGAGCCGGACGCGTCGACGTCATCGTGGTCGGGGCCGGCATCGTCGGCCTCGCCACGGCGCGGGCACTGCTGCGCGAACGCCCCGGGCTCGACCTCGTCGTGCTCGAGCGCGAGGACGTCGCCGCCCACCAGAGCGGCCACAACTCCGGGGTGATCCACAGCGGCCTCTACTACAAGCCGGGCTCGCTGAAGGCCCGGCTCTGCACCGCGGGCCGCGCCGAGATGGAGGAGTACTGCACCGCCGCCGGCATCCCGTGGGAGCGATGCGGCAAGGTCGTGGTGGCCAGCCTCCCCGAGGAGGTCCCCGCCCTCGAGGCCCTCACCGAGCGGGGACGCCAGAACGGCCTCGAGATCGAGGTGCTCTCCCCCGCCGGCCTGGCCGAGCACGAGCCCCACGCGGTCGGCCTGGCCTCGGTCTTCGTGCCCGCCACCGGTGTCGTCGACTACCGGGTGGTGTGCGGTGCCCTCGCCGACGAGATCGTCGAGCTCGGCGGGCGCATCCTCACCGGTGTCGCCGTGGAGTCGGCGATCGACACCGGCCGCCAGGTCGCGGTGCGCTCGGAGGTCGGCCTGTGGTGGGCCGACCGCGTCGTCACCTGCGCCGGTGCGTGGTCCGACGTGCTCGCCGCCGCCGGGGGCGAGAAGCCGCGGGCGCGCATCATCCCGTTCCGGGGTGAGTACCTCGAGCTCACGCCCGAGGCGTCGCACCTGGTGAAGCACCTCATCTACCCGGTGCCCGACGCCCGCTTCCCGTTCCTCGGGGTGCACTTCACGCGCGGCATCGACGACCACGTCCACGCCGGGCCCAACGCCGTGCCGGCCCTCGGCCGCGACGCCTACTCGTGGGCCCGCCTGCGCCCGGTCGACACCGCACGGTTCGCGGCCCGCCGCTCGACCTGGAAGCTGGCCGCCACCCACTGGCGCACCGGAGTCGACGAGATCACCCGCTCGCTGGTGCCGTCGCGGATGGTCACGGCCCTGCAGCGGCTGGTGCCCGAGGTGCGGCCCGAGCACCTGGTGCGCGCCGGCGCCGGCGTGCGCGCCCAGGCGATCGGGCCCGACGGCGCCCTCCTCGACGACTTCGAGATCGTCCGGCGCGGCCGGTGCGTGCACGTGGTCAACGCCCCCTCCCCCGCGGCCACCGCCTCGCTCGCCATCGGGGCCTGGATCGCCCGCGAGGTCGAGGCCGACGACGACGCCACCGCGATCGGGTAGGACTGCGCCATGTCATCGGGGGGCTCCAACCGGGCGGTCGTCGCCGCGCTGCTCGCCAACCTCGGCATCGCGATCGCCAAGTTCGCCGGCTTCCTCTTCACCGGCTCGAGCTCGATGCTGGCCGAGTCCATCCACTCGGTGGCCGACACCGGCAACCAGATCCTGCTGCTCGTGGGCGCCAAGCGGGCGCGGCGCGAGGCCACCACGCTCCACCCGTTCGGCTACGGCCGCGAGCGCTACTTCTGGGCCTTCGTGGTGGCCATCGTGCTGTTCACCCTCGGCTCCGCGTTCGCCGTGTTCGAGGGCATCGAGAAGCTGCTGCACCCCCACGAGCTCGAGTCGCCGGGCTGGGCCATCGGCATCCTGCTCGTGGCGGTGGCGCTGGAGGGCTACTCGTTCCGCACCGCGGTGCACGAGTCGCGCCCGCTCAAGGGCCAGGGCTCGTGGTTCCGCTTCATTCGCCGCTCGAAGCAGCCCGAGCTGCCGGTCGTGCTGCTCGAGGACACGGGCGCCCTGATCGGCCTGGTCATCGCCCTCGCCGCGGTGGGCATGTCGATGGCCACCGGCAACGGCCGGTGGGACGGCGCCGGCACGCTCTCGATCGGCATCCTGCTGGGCGTCATCGCCATCGTCCTGGCGGTCGAGATGAAGAGCCTCCTGATCGGCGAGTCCGCCTCCGAGGAGGACGAGGCCGCGATCACCGCCGCCATCACCGCGGCGCCGTCGGTGCGCACGCTCATCGACGTGCGCACCGAGCACATCGGCCCCGACTCGATCCTCGTGGCGGCCAAGGTCGAGTTCCTCCCTGACCTCACCATGCGCGAGCTGGCCGACGTGATCGACGAGGTCGAGGCCGAGGTGCGCGCCGCCGTTCCCGCGGTCGGGAGGATCTTCGTCGAGCCCGACGTGGTGCGGCCCATGCGGGCCACGTTGGTCGTGGACCACCCCGCCGACGACGCGGCCCACTGACGGCCGGAGGCCAGGCCCGGTCCAGAAATCCGACCCCAGGGGTCGACTTTTGGCGCCGCATCCGTAGGATTGGCCCGTCCCACGTCCGACACGACCCCACGGAGGCACCACCATGGCGATCCGCCTCGGTGACATCGCTCCTGATTTCACCGCCGACTCGACCGACGGCCCGATCTCCTTCCACGACTGGAAGGGCGACAGCTGGGCGGTGCTCTTCTCGCACCCGAAGGACTTCACGCCGGTCTGCACGACCGAGCTGGGCACGGTGGCCAAGCTCAAGCCCGAGTTCGACAAGCGCAACGTCAAGGTGGTCGGGCTCTCCGTCGACCCGCTCGACTCGCACCAGTCGTGGGCCGGAGACATCGAGGAGACGCAGGGCGCGGCGCTCAACTTCCCGCTGCTCGCCGACCCCGACAAGACCGTCGCCGACCTCTACGACATGATCCACCCGAACGCCAACGACACCCTCACGGTGCGCTCGGTGTTCATCATCGACGGGGCCAACAAGGTCCGCCTGATCCTCACGTACCCGGCCAGCACCGGCCGCAACTTCGACGAGCTGCTCCGGGTCATCGACTCGCTCCAGCTCACCGACGGCTACAAGGTCGCCACCCCCGCCAACTGGAAGGACGGCGACGACGTCATCGTCGCCCCCGCCCTCTCCGACGACGAGGCCACCGAGAAGTTCCCCAAGGGCTTCACCAAGCTCAAGCCGTACCTGCGGGTCACCCCCCAGCCCAACAAGTAGCCGGCGCACCTCCGGGTGCGACGACGCGCAGACACGGGGCGGACCGAGGTCCGCCCCGTGCCGCGCCCGCCATAGGCTCACCCCGATGCCGAGCCGCACCTGCGCCACCACGCCGTCGTGCTGAGGGTCACGCTCAGGGGGCTCATGGCCCACAAGGTGCGCCTCGTGGCGACCGCCCTGGCGGTGCTCCTCGGCGTGGCCTTCATGACCGGCACCCAGGTGCTCACCTCGAGCGTGAGCGCCAGCTTCGACAAGGTCTTCGCCGACGTCTACGCCTCCATCGACGTCGTGGTGCGCTCGAGCACCGAGGTCGACACCCCGTTCGGCTCACAGCGCGCCAAGATCGACGCCTCGCTCGTGCCGACCATCGAGGGCGTCGACGGCGTCACCGCCGCCGAGGGGCAGGTCGTCGCCCAGATCCGCGTGCTCGGCAAGGACGGCAAGCCGCTCGTCAGCTCGCAGGGGCCGCCGAACTTCGGCCTCAACTGGCTCACCTCGCCGGAGCTGAACGGCTGGTCGATCGTCGACGGGCGCCCGCCCACCGGACCGGCCGACATCGTCCTGGACGCCAAGACCGCCTCCGACGGCGGCTACTCGGTGGGCGACCCGGTGCAGGTGTCGGTCACCAACGGGGTGCGCGACTTCACGGTCGTCGGCGTGGCCCGGTTCGGCAAGCTCGACACCTGGGGCGGCGCCCAGGCCGCCCTGTTCGACACCGCCACCGCACAGGACATCGTCGCCGAGCCCGGCAAGTTCGACTGGATCTCCGCCGCCGGTGACGGGGTGTCACAGGAGACGCTGCAGAGCCGCATCACCGCCGCGCTGCCGCCCACCACCGAGGCCATCACCGGCGCCGAGTTCACCAAGGAGAGCCAGGACGCCTTCCAGAAGATCATCGGGATCTTCAAGACGTTCCTGCTGACGTTCGCCCTGATCGCGCTCTTCGTCGGCTCGTTCATCATCTACAACACGTTCTCGATCATCGTGGCCCAGCGCACCCGCGAGCTGGCCCTGCTGCGGGCCGTGGGCGCCAGCCGACGACAGGTCATGGGCTCGGTCCTGCTCGAGGCCACCGTCGTCGGCCTGTTCGCGTCGGGCGTCGGCGTGGTGGGCGGCATCGGGCTGGCCATGGGCCTCAACGCCCTGCTGCGCAACATCGGCTTCGCCGGCCCCGAGACCCCCCTCATCGTGCCGGCCTCGGCCGTGATCTCGTCGCTGATCGTCGGCACGGGCATCACCGTCGCCGCCGCCATCCTCCCCGCGCGCCGCGCCGCCACCATCGCCCCGGTGGCCGCCATGCGCGACATGGGCCAGGAGTCCGCCGCCGTCTCACGGCGCCGGGTCGTGATCGGCACCCTGGTGGTGCTGGCCGGTGCCGTGCTGGCGTGGCTCGGGCTCTTCGCCTCGTCCGGCGGCAACCTCCAGCAGATCGGCATCGGGGCCCTGCTCGTGTTCCTCGGCATGGTGGTGCTCGGGCCCGTCATCGCCCCCCGCCTCGCCCGGGTGCTCGGTGCCCCGCTCCCCCGCCTGCGCGGCGTCGACGGTCGCCTCGCCCGCGAGAACGCCATGCGCAGCCCCAAGCGCACCGCCACCACGGCGTCGGCGCTGATGATCGGCGTCGCCCTCGTCGGCTTCATCGCCGTGGTCGCCCAGTCGGTGAAGGCCTCGACCACCGCTGCCATCGGCACGTCGGTGACGGGCGAGTACGTGGTCACGAGCGACGGGTTCGGGCCCACCGCCCTGCCGTCGTCGGTGGCCACCCAGATCGCCGCCCTCCCCGAGGTGCAGGCTGCGGCCGGCCTGCGGGGCACGTTCGCCAACATCGACGGCAGCAACCGGATCGTGCTCGCCGCCGACCTCGCCCAGCTCACCCAGCTCATCAAGTTCACCGACGTCGAGGGCTCGCTCACCGGGATGGACGTCCACGGCGTGGCGGTGTCGAGCAAGCAGGCGAAGGACCGCGGCCTCACCCTGGGCCAGCCGCTGACCGCGACGTTCCTGCAGGGCGGCACCCAGGAGCTCACCGTCGAGTCGATCTACGACACCGACTTCCCCGTGCGCGGCCCGGGCTGGATCGTGACCCGCAAGATGTTCGACGCCAACGTGCCGCCCGCCCTGCAGACCGACTCGGCGGTCTACGTGAAGCTCGACGACGGCTCGGCTGCCGGCATCGCCGCGGCCCGCCCCGCGCTGCAGGCCATCGTCGACACCGTGCCCGGCGCCGAGCTGCAGGACCTGAAGGAGTACCAGCGGGCCCAGAGCTCGCAGGCCGACCAGTTCCTCCTCATCGTCTACGTGCTGCTCGCCCTGGCCCTGGTGATCGCCGTCGTCGGAGTGGTGAACACGCTGCTGCTGTCGGTGCACGAGCGCACCCGCGAGCTCGGCCTCCTGCGGGCCGTGGGCATGACTCGACGGCAGGTGCGCTCGAGCATCCGGTGGGAGTCGGTGATCATCAGCCTGATCGGCACGCTCACCGGCCTGGCCATCGGGCTCGTGTTCGGCGCCGCGCTCGTGCGCGCCCTGCAGGACGACGGCATCACCGTGTTCGAGATCCCGTGGGGCCAGCTCGTGGTGATCGTCCTGCTCTCGGCCCTGGCCGGCATCGGCGCCGCGCTCTACCCCGCCTGGCGGGCGTCGCGCCTCGACGTGCTCGAGGCCATCGCCACCGAGTGACCGACGGAGGTCGACCGCCCGGTGGGATCGCCGACTGCGCTGCGTAGCCTCCGACCCGCCCCCTCCACCACCGACGACGGAGCCGCCACCGATGGCCCACGACCCCGCTGCCCTCGCCCCCGAGGTCACGCAGTTCCTGACCGACCGCCACCTGGCCACGCTCACCACCATGCGACCCGACGGCACCCCGCACGTCGTGGCCGTGGGCTTCACCTGGGACGCCGAGGCGGGCCTGGTGCGCGTCATCACCTGGGCCGGCAGCCGCAAGGCGCGCAACGTGGTCGCTCGGCCGGGCAGCCCCGCCGCGGTGTGCCAGGTCGACGGCGGCCGGTGGCTCACCCTCGAGGGCACGGCCGAGGTCACCGACGACCCGCAGCGGGTGGCCGAGGGCGTGCGGCGCTACACCGAGCGCTACCGCCAGCCGGGCGAGCGCGACGACCGCGTGGTGATCGAGATCAGCGTCACCCGGGTGCTGGGCCGGGCCTGAGCGGCTGGCAGCTCGGGCACCAGTAGGTGCCCCGGGCCTGCGGGCCGGTGCGGGCCCAGTCGATCGGGGTGCCGCAGCGCCGGCACGGGTCGCCCCGGCGGCCGTAGACCCCGAGGGTGCCGGGCGGGCCGTCCATCGTCGTGCGCGACGACGTGGTGAGGTTGCGGCGGAGATGGGCCGCGGCTGTGGCCGCGACGGCCCGGCGCCGTGCGTCGTCGAGGACGCCGATCGGGGTGAGCGGGTGCAGGCCCAGCGCGAACGGCACCTCGCTCTTGTAGACGTTGCCGACGCCGCAGCAGATGCGCTGGTCGAGCAGGACGTCGGCCAGGGGCGTGGACGGGTCGACGGTGCCCATGCGGCGGACGACCTCGTCGAGGTCGGCGTCGGGCGTGCAGAGGTCGGGGCCGAGGTGGTCCGTGCGGGCCTCGCGCACGAGCTCGACGACGGGCGCGCTGAAGCACACGGCCACCCAGCCGTCGTCGCTGGCGGTGGGGCCGACCTCGAGCACGGCGCGGGCGAGGTGGGCGGGCTTCCTCCAGCGCTCGCCGGGCCGGTAGAGGTGCCAGCTGCCCGTCATCCGCATGTGGGTCTGCAGGGTGCGGCCGTCGTCGAAGTGGACCAGCAGGTGCTTGCCCCGCGCCTCGACCCCGGTGACCACGGTGCCCGCCTCGGGCCACGGCCGGGGCAGGCGGTGGGCCTCGAACCGCACGAGCGGCCGGTCGGCGAGCGCCGGCGAGAGGCGGGCGGCGGCCCGGTGGATGGTGTCGCCCTCGGGCACGGCTCGGACCTACCCGCTCAGCGGCCGCCGAGCACGAGGCCTCGGTAGCCGTCGCGGAAGCCGACGGCGCGCAGCGCGTCGGCGTGGGGCGAGGAGGCCGCGGGCTCGCCGTCGATGCGGGCGATCTCGAGGCGCGAGCGGCCCGATCCGCCCTTCACGACGCCGGCGACGGCCGCGGCCCAGCCGGGGTGGTGCTCGGCGGCGGGGAACACCACCAGGGAGCGACCACCGCGCTCGAGGTAGGCGGCGGGCACGCCCGCGGCGAGCACGACGAGCGAGCCGGCGGCGCGGGCCGGGCGGCCTTCTGACGGCGGCCACGGCAGGGCGGCGCCGTAGGGCTGGGCCGGGTCGGTGGCGGCGAGCACCACGATCGAGGAGGCCTCGGAGGCGGAGGGGTCGACCTCGCGGGCGGCCCGCAGCCGGTCGACCGCTCCCGGCAGGGCGAACTGGGCCCCGCCGAGCCCGGCCACGAAGTAGCCGCGGCGCACCTGGCCCCGCTCCTCGAGCGCCTTGAGCACCGGGTAGACCGCGGCGAAGCCGCCCTCCACGCCCTCGGCCAGCACGGCCTCGCGGGTGAGCACGCCGTGGCGCTCGAGCAGCTGGAGGGCGAGCGCATGGGCGGCCTCGGTGGCGGTCGGGCGCGGCTCGAGCAGCGGGGCCACGAGCGACCACCGCCCCGCCGCGGACGGCGGCCCGAGCCGGTTGAGCGAACCCATCGAGGGGCGGCCCAGGTTGGGCCGGCGGCCGACGGCGCGCGCCGCCGAGGCGCGGCTGCCCGCACCCTTCCGGGTGGCGGCCTTGCGACGACCACCGCTCGCCACGAGCGCCCGCAGCGGTGCCATGGAGTCGTTGGTGACGAGCCCGGCCCACACGAGCGACCAGAGCGCGTCGAGGACCGTGGGGTCGTCGTAGGCCTGGCCGGCGGCCTGCGACGCGGCGACGAGGTCGGGCCAGAACGACGCGCCCCTCGCCTCGAGGTGGGCGTGCAGCGCAGCGGCCACCGGGTCGGCGAGGGCCACGGCCATCGCCTCCTCGCCCGGCGGCGCGACCAGCAGCCCGGCCTGGTCGCGGAACAGGAGGCGCACCCGGCCGTCGCCCGTGCCGAGCGTGCCGGCGCCGACCCACACCAGCTCGCCGGCGGTGCAGAGCGCGTCGAGATCGGCCGGGCGGTAGTCGGCCACGCGAGCCGGCAGCACGTCGGACTCGAGCACCGAGGCGGGGAGGGCGAGCCCCTGGAGCGCGCCGACGGCCTCGACGACGGCGTCGAGGCCACGGCGGGTGGAGCCGACCTCCTGCCAGCCGGGCAGGAACCGACCGAGGGCGTCGCCCTCGACCGGCTCGACCTCCTTGCGGAGCGACGCCAGCGAGCGCCGCCGCAGCTGGCGCAGCACGTCGTCGTCGCACCACTCGCGCTCGATGCCGTCGGGCCGGAACTCGCCCCGCACGATGCGGCCGTCGGCCTCCAGCCGCTCGAGCACGGGCAGCACCCGGTCGACGCCCACGCCGTAGCGGGCCGCCACCTGGCCGGTGAGGAACGGGCCGTGGGTGCGGGCGAAGCGGGCCACGAGGTCGCCCAGCGGGTCGGGCACCGGGTCGGTGAAGGCGGCGGGCAGCCCCGGCGGCAGGGCCACGCCGAGGGCGTCGCGCAGGCGGGCCGCGTCCTCGGCCGCGGCGAAGCGCTCGTCGCCGGCGACGTTGACGACGATGGCTCGGCGCTCGTGCACGAGCCGGTCGAGCCACTCGCCGACGGTGGTGGAGGCGGCCTCGGCCTCCGGGGTGTCGACCCGCGCCTCGACCTCCCACCGCCCGAGCGGGCCGAGCAGGCGGAACAGGTCGTGGACCTCGTCGGCGTCGCGGGCCCGGCGGCCGTCGGTGAGGCGCTGCAGCTCGAGCTCGAGGTCGGCGAGGACGGTGGGGTCGACGAGCTCGCGCAGCTCCTCGGCGCCGAGCAGCTCGCGCAGCAGCTCGCGGTCGAGGGCCAGCGCCGCGGCCCGGCGCTCGGCGAGGGGCGCGTCGCCCTCGTACATGTAGACGGCGATCCAGCCGAAGAGCAGCGACTGGGCGAACGGCGACGCCCGCGGCGTGTCGACGGCGACCATCCGGACCTTGCGCGAGCGCAGGTCGGTGAGGACCTCGCGCAGCGCCGGCAGGTCGAAGACGTCGTTGAGGCACTCGCGGGTGGTCTCGAGGAGGATCGGGAAGTCGGGGTAGCGCGAGGCCACCGAGAGCAGGTCGGCCGCCTTCTGGCGCTGCTGCCACAGCGGCGTGCGCCGGTCGGGGCGACGGCGGGGCAGCAGCAGGGCCCGGGCCGCGCACTCGCGGAAGCGCCCGGCGAACATCGCGCTGTTCGGCAGCTGGCCGATCACGATCTCGTCGATCTCGGCCGGGTCGATGGCGAGCTCGTCGGTGGGGAACGTGTCGATGGCGTCGGGGAGGCGCATGACGATGCCGTCGTCGCTCCAGATCAGCTCGACGTCGACGCCCCACCGCTCCGCCAGGCGGGCCTGGAGGGCCATGCCCCACGGCGCGTGCACCTGGGCGCCGAACGGGGTGTGCACGCACACCCGCCAGTCGCCGATCTCGTCGCGGAAGCGCTCGACCACGATCGTGCGGTCGTCGGGCACCACACCGCCGCACGCCTCGGCCTGCTCGTCGAGGTAGGCGAGCAGGTTGCGGGCCGCGAGCGGGTCGAGGTCGTGGCGGTCGGCCAGCTCCTCGAGCGCCTGCGGGGCCGGGGTGGCCCGGATGGTGCGGACGAACTCACCGAGCGCCCGTCCCAGCTCGAGCGGGCGGCCGGGGCCGTCGCCGTGCCAGAACGGCATCTTGCCGGGCTGGCCGGGGGCCGGGGTGACCACCACCCGCTCGTGGGTGATGTCCTCGATGCGCCAGGTCGACGCGCCGAGCAGGAAGGTCTCGCCCGGTCGGCTCTCGTAGACCATCTCCTCGTCGAGCTCGCCGACGCGGGTGCCGTCGGGCAGGAACACCCCGAA
>CAMFLJ010000059.1 GCA_945957335.1 uncultured Actinomycetes bacterium
TCGCCCTGGGCTCGCTCCAGTGCGGCACACGTCGCCCGCAGCTCGGAGAGCACGATCTTGGCGGCGCCGCAGTCGGTGTGGTGCATGACCACGACCTTGGTGACCTCGAGCTGGTTCACCGACTTCACGAGCGAGCGCAGCACGTCGTCGGTCACCCGGGCGCCGGCGTTGCGCAGCACGTGGGCGTCGCCGGCCTCGAGGCCGAGGATGGCCAGCGGGTCGATGCGGGCGTCCATGCAGGTCACCACGGCCAGGTGCCGCCGAGGGGGCGCGGCCAGGTGGCCGAGCGAGAAGTCCGACACGTAGTCGGCGTTGGCGGAGAGCAGGTCGTCGAAGGCGTCCACGGCTCGCATCGTAGGGGCGTCCGGCTCCATCTGACGAAATGCGCTTCGGGAGTCGGTCCCGGTGGCTGAGGGCTCGTGGGTCGACGTGGCGGCGGCCGACGACGTGGCGCCGGCGGCCGTCGTGGCCGTGGAGGTCGGCGAGGTCGAGCTGGCCTTGTGGCGCACCGCCGAGGGTGTGCTCTCGGCCTGCGACGCCCGGTGCCCCCACCAGTGGTCGCACCTCGCCGCGGCCGGCGTGGTCGACGGCGAGGAGCTCGTGTGCCTCAGCCACTTCTGGCGCTTCGACACCGAGGGCCACGGCTCGAAGGTGTCGGTGCTGGGCCGCCGCGACGCCAAGGGCGACGTCGCCACCTTCGCCGTGCGCGAGGTCGCCGGGCGCATCGAGGTGCAGGTCGCCGAGCCGTCCTGAGCCCCGGGCACCGTTGCCCTCCGCCCCGGGCCAGGGCGGCGACACCGGAAGGTCCCCGGTGATTCCTAGACTGGCGTGGCGGACCCTCGCAGGCGCACCGTGCGCCCGCCACCGCGGAGGAGCACCATGCCGGCGAACCCGGTCCTGACCGACGAGCGGTTCCAGCTCGACGACCCCAACCGGGCCGGCTGGGGTGCACCCGGCACCGCCGGTGCGCCCACCATGCCGCCTCCTGGCGCGCCCACCGCCCCGCCGCCCGCGGCGGCGCCGGTCGAGCGGGTCAAGCCCATGACCCTCGCCGGCACGCTCACCGCCACCGGCGTGCTCTTCGCCCTCATCGTCGCCGCCGGCGCCTTCGGCTGGAGCCAGGTCGTGCAGACCTCCCAGTGGGTGCTCGGCAACCAGGTCGTGCCCGAGGGCACCCCCAACGCCGTGCTGCAGAACACCACGTCCCTCCCGTGGTGGCTCTGGATCTCCGGCCTGGTGGGCATCGGCTTCGCCTTCCTCGGCATCTTCCGGCCCAAGCTGGCCAAGTTCGGCGCACCGCTCTACGCCCTCTGCTACGGGGTGGTGCTCGGCGCCATCTCGGCGGTCTACAACAACAGCTTCGACGGCATCGTGGTGCAGGCCGTGCTGGCCACCCTCGGCGTGTTCCTGGTGATGCTCTTCCTCTACGCCACCCGCATCGTCAAGGTCACGCCCCGCTTCGCGGTCCTCGTGATCGCCGCCACCGGGGGCATCTTCGTGATGTACCTCGTCGGCTTCGTGGCCCAGCTCTTCGGGGCGAACATCATGTTCTGGAACCAGCCGTCGCCCATCGGCATCGGCATCAGCGTGGTGATCGTCATCGTGGCGGCGCTGAACCTGGCCCTCGACTTCGACTTCATCGAGCGGGCGGTCAAGGCCCAGGCCCCGGCCTACATGGAGTGGACCGCCGCCCTCGGCGTCACCGTCACCATCGTGTGGCTCTACCTCGAGATGCTTCGCCTGCTGGCCCTCCTGCGCCGGTAGGTCTGCCCCACACCCGGTGTGGCCCGGGCCGGCGGGAGGAATACCCGTCGGCCCACCACCGTTGTGATACCCGCAGGGGTACCCGGTCGGCGGGTCTCCGCTCTCGCAGAAGGACGTGACCCATGGCCACCGTGGCCCTCACCAAGGACAGCTTCGAGCAGACCATCGAGGACAACGACATCGTCCTCATCGACTTCTGGGCGTCGTGGTGCGGTCCGTGCCGGGCCTTCGCCCCGGTGTTCGAGAAGGTCTCCGAGGCCCACCCCGGCGTGGTGTTCGCCAAGGTCGACACCGAGGCCGAGCAGGAGCTGGCCGCCAGCTTCCGCATCCAGTCGATCCCGACCCTTATGGCCGTGCGGGACAAGATCGTGCTCTACAGCCAGCCCGGCGCGCTGCCCGAGGACGCCCTCGAGAGCATCGTCAGCCAGATCCAGGAGCTCGACATGGAGGCCATCCGGGCCGAGATCGCCGAGGCCGAGGCCGGTCACGCCCACGAGCACGGGCCCGACTGCCAGCACTGACCCTCCCGCTCCGGGGCCGACGCCGGCCCCGGGGCGTGCCATCATCGCCGGCGATGCCCCCCGAGTCCCTCGCCGGCCGCCTGCTGGTGGCGACGCCCGTCATCGGCGACCCGAACTTCCACCGGTCGGTGGTGTTCCTGCTCGACCACGGCGACAGCGGGGCCCTGGGCGTGGTGATCAACCGCCCGACCGACGTCGACCTCGACGAGTCCCTGCCGGGCTGGGACGAGCTCGCTCCCGCCCCGAGCGTCGTGTTCGTGGGCGGGCCGGTGGAGCAGTCCGGGGCCATCGGGCTCGGCCGCCTGGCCCCCGGCACGCCGCTGCCGCTCCCGGCCGCCGACGGCGTCGGTGACGATGCCGACGAGGAGGAGGGCGACGACGGGCCGTGGAGCCCCGTGCTCAGCGCCCTCGGCAGCGTCGGCCCCATCGCCACCGTGGACCTGACCCGCGACCCGCTCGACGCCGTGGGCATCGACGCGGTGCGGGTGTTCGTCGGCTACGCCGGTTGGGGCCCCGGCCAGCTCGAGGGGGAGCTGGCCCAGGAGGCCTGGGTGGTGGCCGACGCCCGACCCGCCGACCTGTGGTCGGCCGACCCCGAGGGCCTCTGGGAGCGCGTGCTGCGCCGGCAGGGCGGCACCACCGCGTGGCTGTCGCTGTACCCCCTCGACCCCTCCGGCAACTGAGGTGGCGCGCCCGCGCATCCTCGCCGCCGACCACGACCCCGAGGTCCGGCGCCACCTGCCCCTGCTGATCGGGGGCCGGTTCTCGTCCAACCTGCTGCTGCGATACCCGGCGCCCTTCCTCGGCGTCATCGCCACGGGCCTGGGCACCTCGGTCGGGGTGATGGGCCTGGCCCTCAGCGCCGGCGAGTTCGCCGGGCTGGCCGCCCCTGCGGTGGGCCGCGCCGCCGACCGGCGCGGCGCCCGGACCGCCATGAGCGTCGGCCTGTCGCTCGTCACCGTCGGGGCCCTGATGGCCGCGGCCGCCCCGGTGGTCGTGGTGTTCGCGGTGGCGATGGTGGTGGTGCAGCTCTCGAAGGTCTCCTTCGACGCCGCCACCACGTCGTGGATCGCCGACCGGGTGCCCTTCCGCCGCCGGGCCGAGGTCACCGGCCTGGTCGAGACCTCGTGGGCGCTGGCCCTCCTCGTGGGCATCCCGTCGCTCGGCCTGCTGGTCGACCGGGCCGGGTGGCGGTGGGGCTTCGTGGTGATCGCCGTGCTGTGCGGGCTCGCCGCGGTGGGCGTGCGCCGCCGCATCCCGCCCTCGACCGGACACGGCGGGGGAGAGCTCCACCCCGACGCCCTGCTCGACGAGGCCCTCGGGGGACCCGCCGGGCCGGCGGTCACCGCCGCGGTGGCCGACGCCCCGCCGGCCGAGCCGGGCCGGGCGTGGTGGCGGATGCCGGCCCGCTCGGCGCTCACGCTGGCGTGCGTGGCCCTGCTGATGGGTGCGGTGCAGCTGGTGGTGGTGGTCGAGGGCGTGTGGTTCGAGGACGCGTTCGGCTTCTCGACGGCCCGCATCGGCGGGGCGGTGCTGTTCATCGGCATCGCCGAGCTGATCGGCTCGCTGGGCTCGTCGCGCCTCACCGACCGGGTGGGCAAGCGGCGCTCGATGGTGCTGGGCGCGCTGGTGATGATGCCGGCGATGGCGTCGCTGGGGCTGGTCGGGTCGCACGCCGCGGTCGGCATCGCCGTGGTGGCCGTGGGCACCCTCGGCTTCGAGTACGCCCTGGTGTCGGCGTTCCCGCTGGTGGCCGAGCTCGACACCGCGGCCCGGGGCACCATGTTCACGTTCATGCTGGCCGCCGGCACCGCGATGCGCGGCGTGGCCGACGCGGTGGGCGCCACGCTCTACGACCGGGGCGGCATCGGGGTGGTCGGTCTCACCTCGGCCGCGCTGGTGGCGGTGGTGCTGGTGCTGCTCGCCGTCGTCGTGCGCGAGCCCGTCCGGGCCTGAGCCGATCCCGGGTCGAGGCGTCGGGTCAGGCCGACCGGGGGCCCCGGTTGCGCCACGCCTTCACGAGGATGGTGGTGAACACCACCAGGATCACGAGGGCGGCGATGGCGAGGGGCAGCCCGGTGCCGCGGCCGGTGGTCGAGTCGTCGAGCGGCTTCTGCTGCTGCTGGACGAACCCCATGCCCGGAGCGGTGCCGTTGGGGCCGACCAGGGTGGTGGAGGTGCCGCCGATGACGACGGTGGTGGTGGTGCTCTCGTCGGCCACGTCGACACCGTAGGCGGCCGGGGCGCGGTGGCCGCAGGCGGGCCGTTCGCCCCATGGCGACCGAGCGGGTGCCTCTGCGACACTGAGCGTGATGTCACCACCCCGTTCCGTGCACCGGGCGCGCCGCGCCCCGCTCTTCGCCGCCCTGGTGGCGCTGGGCGTGGTGGCCGCGGCCTGCGGCTCCGGGGGCGGCGGGGCCGAGCCCGCGCCACCCACCACGGCGGCGCCCCCGACCACCAGCGCACCGACCACCACCTCCACCACGGCCGCCCCGACCACGACCACCACCACGCCTCCACCGGTGGGCACGCCCACCGAGGCCACCGCGCCCGGCGACGAGGGGCCGCAGGTGCTGGCCCTGCAGCAGCGCCTCTACGACCTCGGCTACTTCCTCGACGGGGTCACCGGCACCTACGACGCCTCGACCGCGCACGCGGTGATGGCGTTCCAGAAGCAGCACGGCCTCGGCCGTGACGGCGTGGCGGGCGCCGACACCGTGGTGGCCCTGGCCTGGGCCTCGAAGGTGGCCCCCACCCAGGGCGACGACGCCCACCTCGAGGTGAGCCTCGCCGACCAGGTGCTGGTGGTGGTCGACGGCCAGGGGGGCGCGGTGGCCGTGAACGCCACCACCGGCAAGGCCTCCACCCCCACACCGCCGGGCACCTACTCGGTGTTCCGGCAGGTGAACGAATGGGACCCGGGCCCCAATGGCTCGCTCTACCGGCCCAAGTACTTCAACGGCGGCATCGCCGTGCACGGCGGCCCTCCCGTGATCGCCACCCCCGCCAGCCACGGCTGCGTCCGGGTGCCGAACTCGGCCGTCGACTGGCTGTGGTCGGCCGGGCTGGCGCCCGTCGGCATCCGCGTCGTCGTCTACTGACCGCTCGCCCTCCGGTGGTTCGGGGGCCGGCCGAGGGGATGGCCGGGGGAGGGGTGGGAGGCCGGTACGATCGGCGGCTCACCCCCTCACTGCGATGTCGCGTTCCGTCCGCCTCCGGCCCTGGCAGAAAGAGGCCCTCGAGCGCCTCTCGGCCACCGATCGGCCGGACTTCCTCGCCGTGGCCACCCCGGGGGCCGGCAAGACCACCTTCGCCCTCACCGCCGCGGTGCAGCACCTGGTGGCCCACCCCGAGCGGCGGGTCGTTGTCGTCGCCCCCACCCAGCACCTCAAGCACCAGTGGGCCCGGGCGGCGGGCCGGTTCGACCTGCACCTCGAGCCGCAGTGGTCGGTGCGCGACGGGCGCCTGCCCGACGACATGCACGGCATCATCGTCACCTACCAGCAGGTGGCGATGCAGGCCCGGGCCCTTCGGGGGATGGCCCACGACGCCTTCGTGGTGTTCGACGAGCTCCACCACGCCGGCGAGGACCGGGCCTGGGGCGACAGCGTGCGCGAGGCCTTCGAGCCGGCCGCCCGGCGCCTGGCCATCTCCGGCACGCCGTTCCGCTCCGACACCGCCGCCATCCCCTTCGTCGCCTACGACGACTTCGGCCAGGCCCACGCCGACTACGAGTACGGCTACGGCGACGCCCTCCACGACGGCGGCGTCGTCCGCCCCGTCTACTTCCCGCGGATCGACGGCCACATGGAGTGGGTGGGGCCTGACGGCACCCAGTACGCCCACACCTTCGACGACGCCCTCGACCATGCCCGCTCCGGCCAGCGCCTGCGCACCGCGCTGAGCCTCTCGGGCGAGTGGCTCCCCGCCGTGCTCGACCAGGCCCACGTGCAGCTCCAGGCCATCCGGGCGGTGCAGCCCCACGCCGGCGGGCTGGTCATCGCCATGGACCAGGACCACGCCCGCGGCATCGTCGAGCTGCTGCGCCGCCGTCACGGCGTGCACGCCACCCTCGTGGTGAGCGACGACCCCTCGGCCTCGGCCCGCATCGAGCACTTCGCCGAGGGCGACCAGCCGTGGATCGTCGCCGTGCGCATGGTGTCCGAGGGCGTCGACATCCCGCGGCTGCGGGTGGGCGTGTTCGCCACCAACACCGTGACCGAGCTGTTCTTCCGACAGGCCACCGGGCGCCTCGTGCGCTGGACACGCGGCCTCCGCAGCCAGAAGGCCTTCTTCTTCATCCCCGACGACCCCCGCCTGCGTCACTTCGCCGCCGGCATCGCCGAGCAGCGCCGGCACTCGTTGCGCCGCAGGGACGACGACGAGCGCGGCACCGGCGAGGACGCCCTCGACGAGCTGCCCGGCACCGAGCCCCAGGAGGAGCAGCTTTCGCTGTTCTCCGTGCTCTCGGCGGTGGCGCTGGGCGACCCGTTCGAGCCCGAGTGGGTGGCCGACGACCACGACGTCGACTGGGGTGACGACGGGGTCGATGACGACGACGACCCCGAGCTCACGATCACGTTGGCCCCGCCGCCGCGCCCCGGCGCGGGCGGACCGGGCTCGACCCACCACCGCACCCGCCGCGAGCACAAGGCCCACCTGCGCGAGGAGAACGCCGACTGGGCCCGCGACCTCGTGCGGGTCACCGGGCTCAGCCACGCCCAGGTGAACTCCGAGCTCAACCGGCTGTCGGGCGTGGGCAAGGTGTCGGAGGCCACCGTCGAGCAGCTCGAGCGCCGCCTGCAGGCCGCGGAGACCTGGTTCCGGCGGCTCTGACCGCCGACGCCTGGCTCAGGTGGTGACCGACCCGCCGTTCACGTGGATGGTCTGGCCGGTGACCCACTCGGCCTCGTTCGACGTGAGGTAGGCACAGGCGTAGCCGATGTCCTCGGGCAGCCCGGTGCGGCCGGTGGGGATCTGCTTGGCCAGGGCCTCGGTGACGCTGCGGTCGCCCGTGATCGGCATGAGGCCGATGGCGAGGGTGTTGGCGGTGACGCCGGCCCGCGCGTTCTCGACGGCGAGGTGGCGCATGAAGCCGATGGCGCCGCCCTTGCCGCCGCCGTAGGGCGACACGCCGATGTTGAGCCCGACCACGCCGGCCCCGGAGGCGATGGTGACGACGCGGCCCCAGCCCTTCTCGACCATCGGGTTGATCACGGCCCGCGAGCAGTTCATGACGCCGTAGAGGTTGACGTCGATGGGGCCGCGCCAGCTGGCGGGGTCGGACTCGCGGAACTTGGTGGGCTTCATGCCCTCGGCCCCGCCGTTGCCGGCGTTGTTGACCAGGATGTCGACCGGGCCGAGCTCGGCCGCCACCCGGGCGACCCCGGCGGCGACGTCGTCGTAGTCGGTGACGTCGAAGCCCACGGCCATGGCCCGGCCTCCGGCCTCGGTGATCTCCCGGACGGTGTCCTCGGCCCGCTCGACGCGGATGTCGTTGACGGCCACCGCCGCACCCTGGCCGGCGAGCACCCGGGCGATGCCGGCCCCCACGTTCTGGCCGGCGCCGGTCACCAGCGCCACCTTGCCCGACAGGTCGAACAGCATCGTGCCCCCTCGTGGCCCGCCCCCTGCGGGCCCTGGCGCACGCTACCGCCGACGGAGACCGCGAAAGGTGGCTCACCTCGTACAGCCGGCCGCGCCAGGTGAGCCAGCTTTCGGGGAGGCACGCGTCCTCCGACCCGTCACGCGGGCCGTGGGCGGGTCAGACTCACACGATGGCCGCCGAGCCCACTGCCCCGCACGACGACGAGGCCCTGCGGGTCGCCCTCACATCGACGGTGCGCCAGGCGTTCTTCGCCGCGCAGCTCGCGCCGCCCTCGAGCGACCCCGACGCGGCGGTGCAGTCGCTGTGGATCACCCTCGAGTCGCTCATGGTCGACCACCTGGCGCCGCCCCGCGGTGACGAGCGCGAGCGCGAGCCGGTGCCGGTGGCCTCCTGGTGGCGGCGCCTGCTGACCACCGCGGTGACCCATGCCTTCGTGCTCGGCGGCAGGTTCGTGACCCAGGACGAGGTGGTGGACGCGGCGTGGGCGGCGGCGGAGCGCTCGGCCGCCGGCCGCCTCTGGCACACCCGTCGCCCGCCGGGCCAGGGTGCCATCGTGCTCGAGGTGCACACCGCCCTGCTGCGCCTCGACGCCACCAACGGTGCCGGGGCGACGCCGGGGCCCGAGGACGCCGCCGCCCTCCTCGACCTCGTGGCCCTCGCCACGGTGGGCGCGGTGCTGGCCGACGCCGTCAAGGCCGATCCCGACGACCCCGACGAGGGCCCGGCCGGATCACGTCGGCCGCGGTGGGCCACCGACCCGGCCCGGGTGGCCGCCGCCTTCGGGATCCCCGACGTCAACCTGGTGGCCGTCACCCGCGACGAGTGGGTGTGCGACGAGTGCGGGTGCGCGTTCACCGGCCGGGTCGAGAGCGGGATCGCCTACCCGGACCGCATGGCGCCGGTGGGCCGCCAGGGCCCGTGCGACGCCAGCACCTCCTGTGCCTGCCACGCCGCGCCCCTGCAGCGCCGGGTGCGCTGAGGCCGGGCGCGCCGAGGGCGGCGCCGCAGCGCCGCCCTCGTGGTCGTGCCGAGCCGGGTCAGGCGTCGGGGTCGGCCTCGCCGTCGGGGTAGGCCCGCATCGAGGTGATCAGCCCGGCGTCGTCGAAGGTCATGACGTCGGTGGAGGTCATCTTGATGGCGGTGCCGCCGAGGTCGATGTCGATCCGGAACTGGAACGCGACCTCGTTGCCCACCACGCACGCCGGCCCGATTCGGGTCATCACCGGGGTGACGCCGTGGTCGGTGGAGTAGAAGGCGCGCAGGGCGTCCTTGCCCTCCTTGCGAGGCGTGCCCACCGGGTCCTCGATCCAGGCGTCGTCGGCGAAGAGGGCGACGATGCCCTCGTGGTCGCCAGCGGTGAGCATCTCGACGTAGCGGTCGCAGACCGAGACGATGTGGGTGCGGTCGGCCATGTCGATCAGTCGCCGTAGATGATGACGCCGCGGATGTTCTTGCCGTCCCGCATGTCCTGGTAGCCCTGGTTGATCTCGTCGAGGGTGTAGGTGCGGGTGACGAGCTCGTCGAGCTTCAGCTGGCCGCTCCGGTAGAGGCCGAGCAGCTTGGGGATGTCGTAGCGGGGGTTGGCCGAGCCGAAGATCGTGCCGACCAGCTGCTTCTGCTGCATGGCGAAGTCGAAGAGGTTGAGGGTGACGTCGTTGTCGTTCATGTTCGCCACCGAGGTGAACACGAGGCGGCCGCCCTTGGAGACCATGCCCATGTAGCTGCCGAGGTCGGCGCCCTTGCCCTCGCCGACGGTGACGATGATCTTGTCGGCGTTGCGGCCCCAGGTGAGCTCGCCGAGGAGGGCCTGGCACTCCTCGACGGTGGCCGCGGTGTGGGTGGCGCCGAACTTCTGGGCCTGCTCGCGCTTGAACTCGACCGGGTCGAGGGCGATGACGTGGCGGGCGCCGGCCATGGCCGCGCCCTGCACCGCGTTCATGCCGACGCCGCCGGTGCCGATGACGACGACGGTGTCGCCGGTGGTGACCTCGCCGGCGTAGGTGGCCGAGCCCCAGCCGGTGGTGACGCCGCAGGCCACGAGGCAGGCCTTGTCGAGGGGCAGGTCGGGCTCGACCTTGACCAGCGAGTTGATGTTGACCACCGAGTGCTCGGCGAAGGTGCCGAGGCAGGTCATGGTGGCGAGGTCCTCGCCGCCGAGGGTGTGGTGGCGCACGGTTCCGTCGGCCTGGCGGCCCGACAGCAGGTAGGCGCCGTTGTCGCACAGGTTCTGGTGGCCGCTGGCGCAGGAGGGGCAGCGGCCGCACGAGGGCACGAAGGAGGTGACGACGTGGTCGCCGACGGCCAGCTCGGTGACCCCGGGGCCGACCTCGACGACGACGCCGGCGCCCTCGTGGCCCATGATGATCGGGTACTGGCGCCAGCCGAGCATCTCGAGGATGGCCGGGTCCATGGCCATGTCGCCGGTGACCATGTGCTCGTCGGAGTGGCACATGCCGCTGGCGCTGAACTTCACCAGCACCTCGTTGGCCTTGGGCGGGTCGAGCTCGATCTCCTCGACGACGTACTCGGTGTGCGGCGCGTACAGGACGGCGGCCCTGGTCCTCATCGGATTCCCCCAGTGAGCGAAGCGGCCACGGCCCTCGTGGCGTCGGTCACCCTACGCCCCCGTGACCTCGCGCGGCGCGTCGGGAGGGGCTCGGCGGCGTCGGTCCGCGGTGCGTCGGCCGTGGCGGCGACGATGGCGGTGGAGCACGACGTGATACGTTGCACAGCGATGTAGCCATCTTGTGTCGCACGTCGGTCGACGACCCGGCCCGGCGGCGGCGCACCAGGGGAGGACCCATGAGCACACCCATCGCCGAGCGCCTCGGGATCGAGTTCCCGATCTTCGCCTTCTCCCACTGCCGCGACGTCGTCGCCGCAGTGACCAACGCCGGTGGCTACGGCGTGCTCGGCGCCCTGGCCTACGGGCCCGAGCGCCTCGAGATGGAGCTCAACTGGATCGACGAGCACGTCGGCGGCAAGCCCTACGGCGTCGACTTCGCCATGCCGGTGAACTACATCGGCAAGGGCGGCGGCGAGGACGCCAGCTTCGCCAACCTCGACGCCATGATCCCCCAGGAGCACCGCGACTTCGTCGAGTCGCTCCTCGCCCGCTACGACGTGCCCCACCTGCCCGACGAGGCCGACGAGCACGCCCCGGTGGCGGCGGCCGGCCTCGGCGTCGACGAGATGGGCCCGAACCAGGTCGAGGTCTGCCTGGCCCACCCCAACGTCAACATGATCGTGAACGCGCTCGGCCCGCCCCCGCAGTACGTGGTCGAGCGGGCCCACGAGGCCGGCATCCTCGTGGGCGGCCTCACCGGTTCGGCGGTGCACGCCGAGCGCCAGGTGGCGATCGGCGTCGATGTCATCGTCGCCCAGGGCACCGAGGCCGGTGGCCACTGCGGCGAGATCTCCACCATGGTGCTGGTGCCCGAGGTCGTCGACGCCATCGGCCCCGACGTGCCCGTGCTCGCCGCCGGCGGCATCGCCACCGGCCGCCAGATGGCGGCTGCCCTGGCCCTCGGCGCCCAGGGCGTGTGGACCGGCTCGATGTGGCTCACCACCACCGAGGCCGACACCAACCCCGACGCCCTCGACAACATGCTGGCCGCCACCTCCCGCGACACCGTCCGCTCCCGGGCCATGACCGGCAAGCCCGCCCGCCAGCTGCGCACCGCCTGGACCGACGCCTTCGAGGCCGCCGACTCGCCCGGCACGCTGCCGATGCCGCTGCAGGGCATCCTCCACAACGAGGCCGGGCGCCGCACCCAGCGGGTGCACGCCAAGGACCTCATCGGCTTCCCGGTGGGCCAGATCGTCGGCCGCCTCAACAAGGTCCGCCCCAGCCGCGACCTCGTGCTCGAGATGGTCGAGGAGTGGATCGAGACGACCGAGAAGCTCAATGCCATGCTGGCGGGCGACTGAGGCCCCGGCCCAGCCCCACCGACGCGCCCACCGGCCCCGCCGAACCGCACCGCACCGACCCGCACCGCGCCAGGAGATCCCGATGTCCGACACCACCGTCGACGCCCCCGAGCTGCACGACCCGCGCACCTACGACCACGGCGTGCCCTACGAGTACTACCGCTGGCTGCGCGACAACGACCCCGTCGCCCACATGGACCACCCCCACTACCCGCAGGGGTACTGGGCCGTCACCCGGTTCGAGGACGTCCAGCACGTGTCGCGCGACGCGGCCACGTTCCGCAACGCCCCCGACCCGTTCCTCGACGACGGCACCATGGCGCCGGGCGACGACGGCGGCGGCAACACCGAGCTGCTCATCAGCAAGGACGCGCCCGACCACATCAAGCTGCGCAAGCTCATCAACAAGGGCTTCACGCCCCGTCGCGTGGCCGACCTCTCCGACCGCCTGCGCGAGCGCACCGACTCGATCATCGACGGCCTCGCCGACCGCCAGAGCTGCGACCTCGTGCACGACCTGGCCCTGTGGCTGCCCCTGCACGTGATCGCCGACATGGTCGGCGTCCCCGAGCAGGACCGCAAGCAGGTCTTCGACTGGACCGAGCTGACCTTCGGCTTCGATCCCGACGTCACGCCCGAGCAGCGGGCCCAGGCCATGACCGAGATGTTCATGTACGCCGACGGCCTGGCCTCCGAGCGCGAGAACGACCCTCGCGACGACCTCATGAGCGTGCTGCTCGAGGCCGAGGTCGACGGCGAGAAGCTCACCAAGTTCCAGATCGAGGTGTTCTTCATGCTGCTGCAGAACGCCGGCAGCGAGACCACCCGCAACCTGATCACCACCGGCACCCTCGCCCTGCTGGAGCACCCCGACCAGCTCGAGTGGCTCCGGAACAACCTCGACCAGCTCCCCAGCGCCATCGAGGAGCTCCTGCGCTACGTCACGCCGGTGATTCACTTCACCCGCACGCCCTCGGTCGACACCGAGCTGGGCGGGCGCCAGATCAAGGCCGGTGAGCGGGTGCTGATGGTCTACGCGTCGGCCAACCGCGACGAGCGGGCCTTCGACCGGCCCGACGAGCTCGACCTCACCCGCACGCCGAACGACCACGTGGCCTTCGGTGCCGGCGGCCCGCACTTCTGCCTGGGTGCCAACCTCGCCCGCCTCGAGGCCCGGATCATGTTCGAGCAGATCCTCACCCGCTTCGAGGGCCTGCGCGTCGACGGCGACCCGGCCACCTTCCCCCGGGTCAACTCCAACCTGATCGACGGCTTCGCCGAGCTGCCCATCGCCTGGGACCGCATCGCCCCGGCCGGCTGACCGGAGCGGACGTGACGAGAGAGGGCCGGGGCCTCACGGCCCCGGCCCTCGTCGTGTCGGTCGCGGCCCGTCGGGCCGGAGGGTGGGCTCAGGCCTTCACGAGCTCCACGTCGAGGCTGATCTTGATCTTCTCGCCCACGAGGACGCCGCCGCCGTCGAGGGGCACGTTCCACTCGAGGCCCCAGTCCTTGCGGTTGACCTCGCCCTCGGCGGTGAAGCCGGCGCGGGTGCCGCCCCACGGGTCGCCGCTCACGCCGTCGAACTCGAGCTCGAGCTCGACCGGCACGGTGGCGCCCTTGATGGTGAGGTCGCCCAGGAGGGTGTAGTCGCCGCCGTCGGTCTTGATGCCCGTGCTGGTGAAGGTCATGGTCGGGTTGTTCTCGACGTCGAAGAAGTCGGCGCCGCGGAGGTGCTCGTCACGGCCGGCGTCGCCGGTCTCGATCGAGCCGAGCTCGATGACGGCCGACACGGTGGAGTCGAGGCGGTTGTCGGCGATCACGGCGGCGCCGCTGACCTTGCCGAAGCGGCCGCGGACCTTGGTGATCATCAGGTGGCGGGCGGTGAAGCCGACGGTCGTGTGCGACTCGTCGATGGTCCAGGTGCCGGGGGTGAGGTCGTCGATCGAAGCCATGGGGATCCCTCCTGCGGGAACGGTGTGGTGGGGGTTGGTCGCGTCGTGCGCATCCGGTGCAACAGCGCTTGCGTGCACAAGTATTCCCGATTCCTTTGAGATCGCAACAACATTTCCGGAAAAACTTTTGTGGCCGCAAGCATTCTCAGGCCCGTGGATCAGGGGTACCCTGTGGGGCATGACGAAGTGGCTCGACGACGAGGAGATGGCCGCCTGGCGCGGCATGATCGAGGTCTACAACGACGTCATGGCGTCGATCGAGGCCGACGGGATCGAGCAGCACCACCTCGCCGAGGGCGACTACGAGGTGCTCGTCACGCTGTCCGAGGCCCCCGAGGAGCGGCTGCGCATGTGCGACCTCGCCTGCGCCCTGCACCTGTCTCCCTCGGGCATCACCCGCCGCCTCGACGGCATGGTCAAGACCGGCCTGGTGCGGCGTGAGCCCTCCAGCGACGACCGCCGCGTGATGCTGGCCGTGCTCACCCCGGAGGGGCGCGAGAAGCTCGTCGCCGCCGCTCCCGACCACGTCGAGTCGGTCCGCAGCCAGTTCCTCGACCACCTCTCGCGCACCCAGATCCGCAACCTGGCCGCCGCCTTCGCCGCGGTGGCCCGTGGTCGCGAGCGCAGCGGTGCCGCGGCCCACGACGCCGCCTGACCACGACCACCGGGCGGCCCGCCCGGTGTGATCCGGAAGATGCTTCGCTAGGCTAAAGGCATGGCGAGACGCACCGACCCGGCACCGACCGCAGCACGGTCGTCCGCCGTCGGCACGGCCGCCGATCCGGTCGACGTGGCGTCGCAGCTGCGGCTCTCGGTGGCCCGCCTGCACCGGGCGCTGCGCCAGCACGCCGAGGCCGGGCTCTCGCCCAGCCAGCTCTCGGCCCTCGCCGCCATCGACCGCCACGGCTCGATGACCC
>CAMFLJ010000060.1 GCA_945957335.1 uncultured Actinomycetes bacterium
GCACCGGTGGCACCGATGACGCCGACGGCGCCGGCCGGGCCGGTGGGCCCGTCGGGGCCGGCCGGCCCGACGGGCGGGTCGGGCGTGGTGAGCGAGCCGGCGAGGCAGGCGCCCGTGGCGTCGGCACCGGTGACGATCGTGAGCTCGAACTGGTTGGCGCTCAGGTTGGTGAGGCCGTCGAACGACGGGGCCGCCGCGAAGGAGCCGTCGGCCGCGGTGGTGACGGTGACCGTGCGGGTGGCGGCGGGGCCACCCGGGAGCATCGGGATGCCGTTGATCAGGGCCAGCACGGTGACCGTGACCGGGGTGCCCGCCGGGAGGCCGGTGGTGCCCGACACGTCGACGACGCCGGTGACGAAGTCGAACGAGGCGAGGAACGAGCCGCCGACCGCGGCGGGCTGGTTGGTGCCGCCGGCGCCGAACGCGGCGTTGCGGATGGCCGTGCCGCTCGAGCCGGGGGCCAGGCGGGAGACGGCGAACAGGGCACCTGCGCCCGCGAGGCCGCCGATGAGGCGCCGGCGGGTGATGCCGGCGATCGGGTCGCGGTCGGCGGCGCGGTCGGCGCCGTGCTCCGCGGAGGGCTCGACGCCGGTTGGATCGCCCGTCTCGGGGCCGAGGCCCCCCTCGTGCTCGCTCACCGGGCAAGACTACCGAGCCATGCCCGAGCCGACCGGACCTCCGTCACCCGCCGCGGTCCGACCCTCGATCACGCTCGCCATGATCGTGAGGAACGAGTCGGCCGTGATCGAGCGGTGCCTCGCCTCGGTGCGGCCGCTGCTGTCGGGATGGGTCATCGTCGACACCGGCTCGACCGACGACACCGCGGCACGCATCGAGGCCGCGCTGGACGGGGTGCCCGGCACCCTGCACCACCGGCCGTGGGTCGACTTCGGCACGAACCGCTCCGAGCTGATGGCGCTGGCGCGTGGGGTCGGCACCCACCTCCTGCTGCTCGACGCCGACATGACGGTGCGGATCGAGGGCCCGGCCACCGTGCCGTCGGCCGAGGCCGCGCTCGTGCGCCACGAGGGCGACCCCGCCTACTGGATCCCCCGCCTCCTGCGTGCCGACCTGCCGTGGTCGTTCGTCGGCCCCACCCACGAGCACCTGGCCTGCGAGGTGCCCCACCGCAGCGAGCGGCTCGACTGGCTCGTGATCGAGCACCACGCCGACGGTGGCTCCCGGGACGACAAGCTCGAGCGCGACCGGCGCCTCCTCGACGCCGCGCTCGAGCGCCACCCCGACGACGCCCGCTCCGTCTTCTACCTGGCCCAGACCCTGCGCGACATGGGCCTCACCCAGGACGCGATCGACCTCTACCGGCGGCGGGTGCGCCTCGGGGGGTGGGTCGAGGAGGTCTTCTACGCGCAGCTGCAGGTCGGGGTGCTGGTGGCCCGGGACGACTGGTTCGCCGCGGTGCCCGAGCTGCTGGCGGCGTGGGAGCTGCGCCCGGTGCGGGCCGAGCCGCTGCTCGAGCTCGCCCGCGGCTACCGCGGCCGCGGCGCCCCTCACCTCGCCCGGCACTTCGCCGCCATGGGCCTCGACATCCCCTATCCGGCCGACGACCTGCTCTTCGTGCACCCCGAGGCGTACGGGTGGGCCCTGCGCTTCGAGCACGCCATCGCCGCCTACCACTGCGGAGACGCGGCCGGGGCCCTCGCCGACAACGACCGGCTGCTCGCCGACGGCGTGCCGTCGTGGGTCGAGCCGTGGGTGCACCACAACCGGGCGTGGTGCCTGCACGCCCTGGGCAGGGGCGAGCTGCCCACCCGAGCGCTGCTGCCGGCGGTGGCCGGCGACCCGGGCCCGACGCTGGCCGAGCTCGCGCCCAGCACCCGGATGACGGTGCTCGACGTGCCCCACCCGCGGGGCTGGAGCTCGTTCAACCCCAGCGTGGCGAACGACGCCGGCGGGCGCCTCCACGTCGTCGTCCGCAGCTCGAACTACCACCTCGGGGCCGGCGGCACCTACGAGTTCGCCGATGGCGACGACGCCGCGGCGGCGGTCGTGCGCACCTCGAACCGCCTCGTGGCCCTCGACGACCTCCTCCGGCCGGGCGCTCCGGTCGCGCTGCCCGAGGTGCCCCCCGGCGCCGAGGTGTTCCCGTCGCAGGTGGTGGGGTGCGAGGACCTGCGCCTCGTGCACCTCCACGGCCGGTGGAGGGCCACGGCCACGGTCCGCGACCGCAACCCCGACTGGCGCTGTGAGATCGCGCTGCTCGACCTGGGGCCGGCCGACGACCCGACCGCGCCGGGCTCGACCACGCTGCAGCTGCTGGCCGGGCCCGATCCGGAGCGGCACGAGAAGAACTGGATGCCGTTCGTGCACGACGGCGCCCTGCACGTGCTCTACCTCTGCTCCCCCACCACGGTGCTGCGGGTCGACGACGACGGGGCGGTCGGGCTCGTGTCGCAGGCTCCCGGCCCGCCCGGGTTGAGCGGGGCGCGGGGCGGCTCGCCGGGCCTGGCGGTGGAGGGCGGCTTCCTGTTCGTCGTCCACGAGGCCACCCTGGGCGGGCACCTCGGGCGGGTCTACGCCCACCGCCTCGTGCTGCTCGGCGAGCGGGCTGGCGACGGTGCGGGCACGGGCGCCGGCGGGTGGGCGGTGACGGCCGCATCGCCGCCGTTCCAGCTGCTCGAACCGACGGTGGAGTTCTGCGCGGGGCTGGCCCGCCACCCCGTCGAGCCCGACCGGGTGGTGCTGTCGTTCGGGCACGCCGACGCGTCGGCCTGGCTGGCCGACGTGCGGCTCGCCGAGCTGCTGGCCCTGCTCGAGCCCACCGGGCTCTGAGCGCCCCGTCGGGCGCCGGGGTCAGCGGGCCGAGCGGGGGAAGCCCAGCCCGAACATGGCGATGAGGTCGCGCTGGAGCTCGTTGGTGCCGCCGCCGAAGGTGAGGATGATGGCGCCGCGCACCATGCCCTCGAGCCGGCCCCGGAGGATGCTCTCCGGCGAGCCGTCCTTCAGGTAGGCGCGCGGTCCGAGCACCTCCATGAGCAGCCGGTAGGCCTCGAGGTAGAACTCGGTGCCGAAGACCTTCACGGTGGAGGCGTCGGCCGGGTGGAGGTGGTCCTCCGCCGCCGACCACGCCACCTTCCAGTTGGCGAGGCGCAGGAAGTCGAGCCGGGCGTGGACCTTGGCCAGGTTGACCTGGACCCACTCCTGGTCGATCACCCGACGGCCGTCGGGCAGGGTGGTCTGCTGGGCCCACTCGCGGACGTCGCGCAGGGTGCGCTCGGGGCTGCCGCTCGAGCAGAGGGTGACGCGCTCGTGGTTGAGCTGGTTGGTGATGAGCCCCCAACCGCCGTTCTCCTCGCCGACGAGGTACTTGGCCGGCACACGGACGTCGTCGAGGAAGGTGGCGTTGATGTCGTGCGACGCCATCAGCTTGAGGCGCTGGAGGGTGATGCCCGGCGTGTCCATCGGGACGATGATCACCGAGATGCCCTTGTGCTTCTTGGCCTCCTGGTCGGTGCGCACCGCGAGCCAGAGGTAGTCGGAGCCGCCGGCCAGCGAGGTCCACATCTTCTGGCCGTTGATCACGTACTCGTCGCCGTCGCGCACGGCGCTGGTCTGCAGCGACGCCAGGTCGGTGCCGGCTCCCGGCTCGGAGTAGCCGATGGCGAAGTGGATGTCGCCGGCGAGGATCTTCGGGAGGAAGAACTCCTTCTGCCAGTCGGAGCCGTAGTTCATGATCGTCGGGCCGACGGTGTTGAGCGTGAGGGTGGCCACCGGGGCGTTGGCCCGCATCGACTCGTCGAAGAAGATGAACTGGTCCATGGCGTCGCGGTCCTGGCCGCCGTACTCCTTGGGCCAGCCGAGACCGGCCCAGCCGTCGGAGCACATCTGCTTCCAGACCTGCTTGGCCTTGGGCCCGATGGTGTCGCCGCCGATCTCGGCCATGGTGGCGTCGTCGAGGAGCTGGTCGTAGTAGGCGCGCAGCTCCTGGCGGAGCGCCTCCTGCTCGGGCGTGTAGCTGATCTGCACCGTGTTCCCCCTGGGCGACCGGTCGTGGTGCGACGACAGTACCGACCCCGCTCCCCCCGGGCCTCGTCGGAGGGGCGTGGCGCAAGGTCATCTGCGCGCATATCATCTTCCTCGGCGACCCCCCGACCCTCTCGCCACCGAGGAGCGCACCGTGCTGATCAGCGAGGTTCCCGCCTTCCGGGAGTACTGGTACCCGATCGCCTACGACCACGAGATCGGCACCGAGCCGTACCCCTTCCGGATGTTCGGCGACGACTACGTGGCCTGGCGGGCCGAGCCGGGCGCCCCCGTGCACGCCGCGGTCGACGAGTGCCCGCACCGCAGCGCCCGCCTCTCGCAGGGCTGGGTCGAGGGCGGGTGCCTGGTCTGCCCGTACCACGGCTGGCGCTTCGCCGGCGACGGCGCCTGCGTCGAGATCCCGAGCAACGCGCCCGAGGTGCCGATCCCGCCCCGGGCCCACGTGCAGTCGGTGCTGGCCGACGAGAAGTACGGCCTGGTGTGGGTCTGCGTCGGGGTGCCCCGCGAGCCGATCCCCGCACTGAAGGAGCTCGACGAGGGCTACACCCTCGTGCACGAGATGTTCGAGACGTGGGCGGCGTGCGCGCCCCGCATCGTCGACAACGCCCTCGACGTGAGCCACGTGGCGTGGGTGCACCGCAACTCGGTCGGCACCTCCGACGCCCCCCGCCTCGGTGAGTTCGACGTGCAGCGCAAGGGCGCCCACCTGGCCTTCTCGGTCACCATCACCGCCCGCGTGAACGAGCAGCAGAAGGCCAACACCGGCATCACCAGCGACTTCACCCAGCGCACCACCTACGCCGAGCTCGTGCAGCCCTTCGTGTTCCGGGGCCTGCTGCGCTACGAGGAGAACGGCCTCGAGCACGTGCTCTACAAGACCTGCACCCCGATCGACGACCGCCACACAAAGTTCTGCCAGTTCATCGCCCGCAGCGACCACCCCGACGAGGCCAGGCAGCAGGGCATCATCGCCATCGACCAGCGGGTGCAGTCCGAGGACCGGGCCCTGCTCGAGGGCGTGCGCCCCGACTTCCCCCTCGAGATCACCACCGAGGTGCACGTGAAGTCCGACCGGATGACCCTCGAGTACCGCAAGGTGCTGGCCGAGCTGGCCGCCGAGACCACCGGCGTCACCCCCGACGCCGAGTGGGCCCGCCGCTGGTGACCCCGCGCTCGCTCCCTCTGGTGCAGCACATCGCCCCTGGCTTCATGAGCTGAACCAGAGGAGGAGCGCGGCCGAGGTCAGGGTGCGATGAGGTCCTGCGGGCGGGCCGGCACCCTGGTGACCGGGCGCCCGGTGGCGGCCCGCAGCGCGGCGGCCACCGCCGCGGTCGACGAGAGCGACGGCGGCTCACCCGCGCCGCGCAGGCCGAGGGGGCCCTGCGGGTCGCCCGGCTCGACCACATCGGCCACCACCTCGGGCATGTCGGCGGCGGTGGGGATCAGGTAGTCGGTGAACGACCCGTTCGCCACCAGCCCGCCCGGCGCGTCGAGGTGCTCGGTGAGCGCCAGGCCCACGCCCTGGGAGATGCCACCCGTGATCTGGCCGCGGACCTCTCGGGGGTTCACCGCCCGGCCCACGTCCTGGGCGGTGGCGACCTGCACGACCTTGGCGACGCCCAGCTCGGTGTCGACGTCGACCACCGCCCGGTGGGCCACGGCCATCCACGACACGTGCACGTCGCCCTGCCCGGTGGTGGGGTCGCCGGGGTGGGTGCGGGGCGCGTCGTAGCGACCACCCGCGTCGACGACCTCGGGCCCGAGGGCGTCGGCCAGCTCGAGCGGACGGCCGGCGACGACCACCCGCCCGTCGGCGAGGCCCACGTCGGCGGGATCGACGGCGTGGCGGCGGGCCACGACCAGCGCCAGCTCCTCGACGGCCCGTCGGCAGGCCGACAGCACCGCGCCCGACGCCATCCACGTCTGGCGGCTGGCCGACGACGAGCCCGCGTAGCCCGCCTCCGAGTCGGCGGTGGCCACCCGCACCGGCATGCCGCCCAGCGCGTCGCCGGCCACCTGCACGAGCGCGGACGTGAGCCCCTGGCCGACCTCGGTGGCCGCGGTGCGCACCACCGCGCCGGCGGCGGAGATCCGCACCGACGCCAGCGACCACTCCGCCATGCCGCTGCCGTAGAGGTGGTTCTTGATGCCGAGGGCCACGCCGACGCCCCGGCGCACCCCCTCGCCGGTGGAGGTGCGACCCGTCCCCCCCGGGAAGGCGTACGGGTCTCCCTCCGCGGGCATCGGCACCTCGTCGGGATCGGGCAGCGGGAGGGCGAGGCAACGGTCGAGGAGGCCGACCACGTCGACGGTGGCGTCGAAGGGCTGACCCGAGGTCGGGAACACGTCGCCGGGCCGCAGCGCGTTGCGGCGCCGCAGCTCGACGGGGTCGATGAGCAGCTCGGCGGCGAGCAGGTCGAGGGTGGACTCGATGCCGAAGCACGCCTGCACCGCGCCGAACCCCCTCATGGCGCCGGCCACCGGGTTGTTGGTGCGCACCGCCTCGCCGACCACCTCGACGGCCGGCACGCGGTAGGGCCCGGCCGCGAAGTAGCACGCGCTGCCGAGCACCGGGCCCGACGTCGAGGCATAGGCCCCGCCATCGAGCACGACGCGCGCGCGCACGTAGCGCAGCGTGCCGTCGGCGTCGGCCCCGATCGTGTAGCGGTAGCGCGAGGGGTGGCGCTGCGGGTGGGCGAGGAACGACTCGTCGCGCCGGTAGGTGGTCTTCACCGGCCGGCCCAGCGCCCGGGCGGCCATGGCCAGGTGGGCCTGGCAGGTCACGTCCTCCCGGCCGCCGAAGGCGCCGCCCACACCGGCGAGGCGCACGCGGACGAGCTCCTCGGGGAGGCCGAGCGCGGCGGCCACCTGCTCGCGGTCGAGGTGGAGGTCCTGGGTGGCGGCGTGCACGGTGACGCCGCCGTCGGCGTCGGGCACGGCCAACGCGCTCTCCGGACCGAGGAAGGCCTGGTCCTGACGACCGGTCTCCCAGGTGCCGTGGACCTCGACCGGCGCCCGCTCCGTCAGGTCGCCGCGGCGCAGCTCGAGGCGGCGGTACACGTTGCCGTCGGGGTGCAGCGCCGGTGCGCCCTCGGCCAGTGCGACCTCGGGGTCGGTGACCGGCTCGAGGGGCTCGATGTCGACCACCACGGCGTCGGCCGCCCGCCATGCCTGGGCCTGGCTGGTGGCCACGACGAAGGCGATGGGCTCGCCGTGGTGGCGCACCTCGCCGTCGGCGAGCACGGGCTGGTCGCGCACGATGTGGCCGATCCAGCGGTCGCCGGGCACGTCGTCGACCGTGAAGGCGGCGAGCACGCCAGGCATCGCCAGGGCCGGCGCGGTGTCGACCGAGCGCAGCACGCCGCGGGCCACGGGGCTGCGCACGGTGGCGCCGAAGACCATGCCGGGCACCGAGAGGTCGTTGGAGAACTCGAAGGAGCCGTCGAGCTTGGGCGGCACGTCGGGCCGGGCCACCGAGCGGCCGACCAGGCCCGCCCCCTCGACCGTGGGCGGTGCGTCGAGGGTGGTCACGCGCCGCTCCCGGGAACGACGGAGGCGCGGCGCTCGGACACCTCGACCACCGCGGCGACGATGCCCTCGTAGCCCGTGCAGCGGCACAGGTTGCCGGCCAGGGCCTCGCGCACCTCCGGCGGCGTGAGCGCATGCCCCTCGTCCTTCGCCCGGGCCAGCACGCTCTCGGCCGCGACCACGATGCCGGGGGTGCAGAACCCGCACTGCACCGCGCCGCGCCGGGCGAACGCCTCGGCCAGGTCGTCGCCGAGCAGCCCGGGGGCGGTGCGCACCTCCGCACCGCTGCACACCACGGCCGGCACCAGGCACGACGCCACCAGCACGCCGTCGAGCTGCACCGAGCACGAGCCGCACTCGCCCTGCTCACAGCCGCCCGTCACCTGGGTGCGGCCGGCGTCGCGCAGGGCCCTCAGAAGGCTGTCGGTGAGCTCGGCCTCGAGCGCCACCGGCGTTCCGTCAACGGTGACGGCGACCTCCTCTAGCATCGCTTCCGCGGTGCCCGGCCGGGCGTTCGAGGGACGATCATATGCGCACAGACTATATGCCCGGGAGCCTCCGGTGACCGCTCGGGCCAAGGCGACGCGCGCCGCCGACGCCGCAACCGGCCACCCCGACCGCTCCGCCTGGGAGAAGCCCGGCTTCCTGCTGTGGCACGCCACCCTGCGCTGGCAGCGGGCGGTGACCGCGGCCCTCAAGCCCACCGGCCTCACCCACGTGCAGTTCGTGCTGCTGGCCAGCACCTGGTTCCTCGAGGACCGCGAGGGGCCGCCCAGCCAGCGCGAGCTCGCCGAGCACGCCGGCACCGACGCCATGATGACCTCCCAGGTGCTGCGCGCCCTCGAGGCCGAGGGCCTCGTCGAGCGCCACGCCGACCCGGCCGACGCCCGCATCAAGCGCCTCACCGTCACCGCCGCGGGGCGGGCCGCGGCGGGCGCCGGGCTGGCCGCGGTCGACCAGCTCGACCGGGAGTTCTTCGGCCCGGCCGGCGATCGCGGCGCCCTCGTGGGACAGCTCCTCGCCCTCGCCGGGCGCGACGCCGACGGCGCCCCGCTCGACTGACGGCCGCTCGAGTCGGCTCGGGCGGGTCAGAGGGTCAGAGGGTCAGGCGGTCAGGCGAAGACGCACGTGCGGTTGTCCCACACGAGCACGCGGTACTCGAGGTGGAGGCGCACCGCGTCGGCGAGCGTCTTGCGCTCGACGTCGCGGCCCTTGCGCACGAGGTCCTCGACCTCGTCGCGGTGGGTCACGGTGGCCACGCCCTGGGCGATGATCGGCCCGGCGTCGAGCTCGGCCGTGACGTAGTGGGCGGTGGCGCCGATCAGCTTCACGCCACGCTGGTGGGCCCGGTGGTAGGGCTTGGCGCCCGGGAAGGCCGGCAGGAACGAGTGGTGGATGTTGATCATCCGGCCCGACCAGGCGACGGTGATCGCCTCGGGCAGGATCCGCATGTAGCGGGCCAGCACCACGAGGTCAGGGGCCAGCTCGTCGAGCGCCGACGCGAACGCGGCCTCCTGGGTGGCGCGCTCCTCGCCCGACAGGCCGCCCCCGACGTGCACGAACGGCACCCCGTGGCGGGCGGCGAGCGGCGCCGCGGCCTCCTTGTCGGAGACCAGCGCGACCACGTCGATGTCGAGCTCACCCAGCTCGACGCGGTTGAGCAGGTCGGCGGCGCAGTAGAGCTCGCCCGAGCAGGCGATGGCCACGCGGGCCCGGGTGCCGGGGCGGTGCAGCGCCCACTGCATCCCGAAGCGCTCGACCAGCTCGGCCAGGCCACGGTCGAAGGCCGCCCAGTCGACCGGGCCGTCGACCTCGATGCGCTGGAGGAACACGCTCGACTCGCGGTCGGTGTGCTGGTCGGCGTTGGCGATGTTGCCGCCGGAGTCGGCGATCAGGTTGGCCACGGCCGCGACGATGCCGGGCTGGTCGGCGCACTGGAGCGTGAGCACCGAGGGCGCCGGGTCGGCGGCGGGCCCGCTGGGCGTGGACGAGGTGGTGGCCATGTCAGGTGAGGAGCGAGGCCAGGCCCCAGATGGCGGCGATCGAGCCGAGGGCGATCATCACCACGCTGCGGGCGAGCGGAGGCCGGGAGAGGTCGCCGGTCTTCGGGTTCCTCGGCGGGCGGACCAGGGCGATGACGGTGCCGATGGCGAGCGCGGCCCCGAGCGCGAACACGATCCAGGGCAGGAGGTCCTGGCCGAACGGGTTGACCCCGTTGTCCTCGCTCTGGCCGAAGATCACGGCGTCTCCTGGGCGCTGTCGGACGGGGTCCCGGACGGGTCCGGGACCTGGGGATCGTAGGTGGAGTCCTCACCGAGGTCGAAGTCGGCGTCGGTCACCTGGTCGGTGATCCGATCGGCGAGCATCACGTCGGTGGCCCCGCCGTCGCGCTGCACCTCGAGGCGCCGCAGGGCCGAGTAGCGGGGGTCGAAGCACAGCCGCGCCCCCTTGCCGTAGGTCGCGTCGAGCTCGGTGCGGCGGCGGGTGAGGACGAAGCAGTCGGCGCTGTCGACCTTCACCGTGTAGACGGGGTCGTCGCCGCGCACGTAGCTGTCGAGGGCGGCCAGGATCGTGGCCCGCTGCTGCTCCCACGGCACGGACGCGCCGCTGGCGGCGCAGCTGTAGCTGACCTCGGGCGTGACCGAGCAGTTCACCGAGCGGCCGCCGATGTCGCCGGCGGTCGACCCGAGCGAGCGCTGCAGCCGGTCGGGCGGGCGCTGCACGACGAGGTAGCCCGAGCTGAGGGTGCGTCCGTCCTCCAGGGTGCGGGTCGTCTGCCCCTGGACCAGGAAGGTGGCGTCGAGGTTGCGGGTGTACGCAGCCACCAGCGCGTCGGCGGCCTCGGCACCGCTCGTGCCGTCGCCGTCGCTCCCGGTGAGCCACAGCTCGACTGCGAGGAACGAGGTGGCCGCCAGGAGGGCGACGAGCAGCACCACCCGCAGGCGGATGTCGCGGTGGGCCGCGGCCGGCGGCTCGGGGGTGGGGGCCGGCGGCTCGGGCGCCGCATCGGTGGCGGTGGCCTCGCTCACCGTCGGGACGGTACCGCCGGCAGCGCCGGGCGGCCGGGACGGATCAGGACTCGAGCGCCTCGCGGCGGGCCCGGTAGTCGTCGGCGTCGATCTCGCCACGGGCGAGGCGCTCGTCGAGGATGCGGCGGGCGTCGGGCACGGGCGGGGCGGGAGGCGCCTGCGGCGCGCCGGGGACGGCACCCGGCGTCGCGGTGGCGGCGTGGGTGGTCGAGTGGCGCGAGCGGGAGATCCACACGATGAGCGCCACCAGCGCGGCCACGGCGAGGGCGGCGAGCAGGGCCATCACGATGATGCCGATCCAGTGGGGGCGGTTGCCGCCGTAGCGGCCGGCGCGGCCGGCCATCTGGCCGAGGATGGCGAGTGAGGCGGTGGGCATGGGGACCTCCGGGGAACGTGGGGCCGTCGACCCGTCGCGCAGCGTACGACCGGCGACGGTCCGTGTCCCGACGCGGCACCACGAGGGGTGTGACGAGGGCACGGTGTCTGCCCGTGGGCCCGACGGGTAGGTGCTCTGCGTCCGCCGAGAGACAGGAGCACGCCATGGCCAGCATGGACGAGACCAAGGGCAAGGTGAAGGAAGCCGCGGGCGACCTCACCGACAACGACCGCCTCAAGCACGAGGGCAAGGCCGACCAGGCCAAGGGCAAGGTCAAGGAAGGCGTCGACAAGGTCGCGGACAAGATCAAGGACATCACCAAGTAGGACGTCCTGCCTGTCGCGGCCGCCCCCTCGACCGACTCCGGGTCAGGTCGAGCGTGGGCGGCCGCGGCGCGCCAGGGGCCCACGCGCCATCGGGTGCTGGGCCCGGGCGGCCGACCGGGCCGGCGTGCCGGTGAGCCACACGGCGATGATCAGGCAGCTCCAGAACACGATCGACAGCCCGGTGACGGCGCCCGCCGGGGTGCTCGAACGGCTCGGGCTCAGGGCGGCCATGCTGAGGACCAGCACGGCGGCGCCCACCGGCACGGCCCGGCGGCTCCACTCGGCGTCGGCCTCGGCCCCGGTGGCGGGGTGACCGGTGCGCACCACCCAGATGAGGTCGGCGGCGGCGATGAGGGCGGTGACCACCGCGTTCACGGGGTGCCCGATGCGGATCCACCCCGCCGTGAAGGCGATCCAGCCGACGGCGAGGACGCCGATCACCACGCGGAGGCCCTGACGGGCCATCGTCCAGCGGCCGACCGCCGCCCATCGGCTCTCCGTGCCGACCCTGCCCATGCCCGCTCCTGATGGGATCCGACGTCGCCGACAGTGTGGCAGCCGCACATCCGTCCCCGCCGGACCAGGTCAGCTGCCGGTCAGCTCGGGATGGTCGAGCACCCGCAGCCACGAGCCGTCGGCCTGGCGCCGGCACACCTGCACCCGGGCGCCCTTCACGTCGCTCGGCGGCGTGGCCGTCAGGGCGAGGTCGCCGCTCACCAGCGTGGGCAGGGGCGGCTCCGGCCGGAACGTCGGCCGATCCGCCAGGAACCGGGCCCACAGCTCCCGGATCGCCTCCCGCCCGACGGTGACCTGACCGGGCGGGAAGGCCATCACCGCTCCTTCCTCGTAGAGCGCGGCGACCCCTTCGGCATCGCCGGCGTTCGAGCGCTCCACGAAGAGCCGGGTGATGTCCTCGGGGGCCATCGCCCGCTCACGTCCGTCGTGCTGCTCGGTCACGTCTGTCCTCCTGGTTCGTCGTCATCCCATCGTGAGCGGATGGCGAGCAGAAGTCGAACAGATCATTCCGATACTTGGTAGAAGTAATGGTCATGAACCTGAGCCAGCTCGAGTACTTCGTGGCCGTGGCCGAAGAGGGCGGCTTCACCAACGCCGCGCGGCGGGTCCACATCAGCCAGTCGGGTGTGAGCGCGCAGATCCGGCAGCTCGAGCGCGAGCTCGGCACGGAGCTGTTCGACCGCTCCGGCCGGGAGGTCGCGCTCACGTCCGGCGGGCGGGCCGCGCTCGGTCCGGCACGGGCGACCCTCGCCGCCGCCGCCTCGGTGCGGGCCGCGGTCGACGAGGTGACCGGGCTCCTGCGCGGCGAGGTCCGCGTCGGCATGGTCGAGGGGTGCACGGTCGCTCCGCTCTTCGACGCGTTGGATGGCTTCCACCGACGGCACCCCGGCATCGAGATCTCGCTGGGCGAGGCGCGCTCCGACGTCCTCCTGGAGCAGGTGCGCGCCGGAGAGCTCGACCTCGCCCTGGTGGGCGTCGCCGGCGAGGCTCCCGCCGACCTGGCCCACCGGGTGGTCGTCGACGACCGCCTCGTGGCAGTCGTCGCACCTGGCCACCCGCTGCACGGCCGGTCGCGGATCGGGCTCGAGCAGCTCCTCGATCACCCGCTGGTCTGCATGCCCTCCGGGACGGGCATCCGGTCGGCGCTCGATCGGTCCGCCGCGGCGAGGGGCCTCCGGGCACGGGTCACGGTCGAGGCGTCAGCGGCCGACGCGGTCGTCGCCCTCGCCGGACGGGGCCTCGGGGTCGGTGTGCTCAGCGCGTCGATGGTCGGCGGGGGTGCTTCCGTGCACCGGGTCGCGATCACCGGTGCCGAGGTGGCCGCCCTGCTCGTGCTGGTGTGGCGGTCGGGGCCGGGTGCCGCCGTGGGCGAGCTCGTCCGATCGACCGAGGGGGCGTTCTTCCCGGGAACCTGAGAGCCCCGCCCTCCGACGGGAGCAGGCTCACCCGGTGTGGGCGGCCGTACCGGGCGAGCCACCTTCTCGATCGCGGAGGTCGTCGAGGCGGGCCTCGACCTCGCGGGCCAGCGCCGCGTCGAGCGCGGCGTCGACCACCTGGTGGGCGAGGGCCATCAGCTGGGGGAGCGCCTCGGCAGCCCGCGCGGCCAGGTCGGGGTCGATGCGGTCACGCCAGCCCTCGCCGAGCACGTCGGTCTCGAAGATGGTGACGAAGCGGCGGGCCAGCCCGTCGGCCACGCCGCTGAGGTGCTCCCACTCGTCGAGCACGCGAGCGGTGGGCACCCCCAGATCGATGAGCGCGGGCCCGACCTCGAGGAAGCGCCGGTCGGGCACGCGCAGGCGGCCGTCGTCGGTGCCCTCGACCAGACCGAGCTCGACGGCGCGGGCCATCTCCGCGGGGCCGACCGAGTCCGTGGGGAAGCGCTCCATCAGGTCGGCCGGGTCGAGGACCTCGGGCTCGGGGCCGCGCAGGATCCCGTCGATCTCGGCCCGGACGCCGACGAGGTCGCCGAGGTCGCCGCCCCGCTCGGCTGCCTCGATGAGCTGCCCGATGCCGGCGAGCGAGAAGCCCTGGTCCTTCAGGCGGGCGATGAGGCGGAGGCGGTCGAGGTGCGCCTGCGACCACCAGCCGGTGCGGCCGACCAGGCGGGGCCCGGGCAGGAGGCCCTTCTGCTGGTAGAGCCGGACGGTGGTGGAGGCGACGCCGGCGGCGGCCGCCAGCTCGTCGAGGCGCATCTCCTCGGTCATGGGACGACCCTACCGAATCGTGCGAGTGGACGATCTGCGACCATTTGCTAGCGTATAAGCCATGACCCCGATCCTCGGCACCTGGACGTCGATCGACCTGGCCGTGATCGCCGGCGTGGCGGTCGTGCTCCCGACGGCGCTCGGCCGACGCTGGTGGTGGTGGGTGGCGGCCGTGGGGTGCGCCGGGGCGACCGTCGCCGAGCCCGGCACCGCACCGGCGGTGCTGCTCGCCCTCGTTTGGGCTGTCGTCGCCGCGGCGATGGTGGTCGACCGCGCCCGGCACCTGGGGCCCGCTCTGTGCTGGCGCCGCGGTGACCTCGTCCGGGTCGTCGCGTCGGGCTACGCGACCGTGGCCGCCAGCTGGTTCGTGCTGTCGTGCGCCGGGGCCACACCGCTCGGCATCGACGAGCCGATCGTCGAGCTCACGGCGGTGCACTTCGCCTTCGTCGGCGTCGGGGCGCTGGTGCTGGCCGACGCCGCGCTCGACCGGACGACCTCGCGCGGTGGACACCGGCTGGGGTGGGTCGCGCTGGGGCTCACCGGCGGCGCGCCGCTGGTCGTGGCCTCCGGGTTCACCCTTGGGTGGGCGGTGCTGCAGATCGGCGGCGCGGTGCTGATGGGCCTCGGGGTGTTCGCCACCGCGGCGCTGCAGCTGGCCGACGCAGCGCGGGCCGGTCGACCCA
>CAMFLJ010000061.1 GCA_945957335.1 uncultured Actinomycetes bacterium
CGAGATTCGCCTTAGTCTCGTGGGCTCGGAGATGTGTATAAGAGACAGGGACGTGCTCGACGCGGTGGAAGCTGCCCCGGAGCACCAGCAGCGACACCACCACCGCCGCGAGGGGGACGCTGAGGTAGCGGCTCACGCCGAACAGCTCGAACCCGGCGGCGACTCCGGCGAACTCGGCGCAGGTGGTGCCCACGTTGGCGACGACGAGCACGACCAGCGCGGCGCCACCGACCTTCACGCCGTAGCGCTGGCGCACCAGCCCGATCAGGCCCTGGCCGGTGACCACGCCCATCCGGGCGGCGAGCCCGTGGAACATGATCAGGGCGACGGTCGAGAGCAGCAGGACCCACAGCAGCTGGTAGCCGTGCTCGGCCCCGAGCACCGAGTAGGTGGTGATGCCCGCGGGGTCGTCGTCGGACAGCCCGGCGAGGAGCCCGGGGCCCACCACGGCCAGCAGCGCGCCGAGGGCGAGGCCCTTCCGGCCCGGACGCCTCATGAGGTCGGTGCGCCCGGTGAGGTGGTGGGAGGCGCGCTCGTGGCCCGACGGCGGTGCCACACGCGCGAGCGCACGAAGGGCCGTCCGCCGAGGCGGGGCGCCCGGGCCAGCCGGTGCCGCCACCGGTGCGCGTGCTCGTCGGGCATGGCCCCGACGATCTCGGCCGCGTCGGCGTCGGGCATCGCCCGCAGCACCCGCTCGCCGACCGAGGGGTGCGAGCCGAGCACGGCGCCGGCGGCGGCCTCGGGGCCCGCGTCCGTGAGGACGTCGACCGCGGCGGGGGTGTCGAGGTGGGCGACGAGCGTGGCCAGCCCGGCGGCGTCGAGGTGGTGCACCGCGGCCCGGGGCGTCGCCAGCTGCACCGAGTGCCCTCGCTCGGAGGTGAGGTGGAGGTCGGTCCACGGCACCACGTCGTCACCCGCCCGCGCCGCGAGCCGGTGCAGGCCGAGGCGACCCAGCACGGACCCGAAGCCGACCTCGACGCCGACCAGCTCGAGGCGGGCGTCGGAGGTGCGGGTGAGCACCACGTCGGCCACCCGGGCCAGGCGCTGACCGGCGACGTCGACGATCTGGGTGTCGAGCACGTCGCGCACGAGCAGCAGCTCGTCGGCCCCGAGCTCGAGCAGCTCGCCTGAGGTCGTGAGCCGGCTCAACACCGCGCCTGGTCGCAGGAGCACCCCGGTGTGCTCGAAGCTCGCGACCTGGTCCCACGGCACCAGGACCCCACTCTCGTGGCGGCGTCGCACGAGCAGTCGGGCCACCGTGTGGGGCCCTTCCTCCCCGCCGAGGGTCACCGTGAGGTCGGCCACCTGGCCGACGATGCGGCCGTCGGATGCCTCGACGTCCTGGCCGAGCTCACGGCTGAGGGAGAGCACACCACGAGCATGCCCCCGCTGGCGGGGAGGTGGGCGCACGCCTGCACTCCATGTCAGATAACCGTCAGAAAAACGGCCCGTGCGCGTAACAGTGCGGGAACGACCGGGAAATCGCCCCTCCGTACCGTCAGGCACGCGTCAGACGCCTAAGCGTCGTGTGACGTGGGAGGCGGACACAGGCGTCGTGCCCTCCCCCACGTAGGAACCCACGGAGGCTTCGGCCCCGATCGAGGAGGAGCGATGGTGAACCTGGTCACCGCGGTGATCAAGCCGCACAAGTTGGAGGAGGTGAAGGACGCGTTGAAGGGCATCGGCATCACCGGGCTCACCGTCGACGAGGTGAAGGGCTTCGGTCGACAGGGAGGCCACACCGAGACCTACCGCGGTGCGGAGTACAAGGTCGACCTCCTGCCCAAGGTGAAGATCGACGTGGTCTGCGCCGAGGCCGACACCGACAGCGTGGTGGACACGATCGTGGCCGCCGCCAAGACCGACAAGATCGGTGACGGCAAGGTCTGGGTCACCCCGGTGACCAAGATCGTCCGGATCCGCACGTCGGAGATGGGGGAGGAAGCGCTGTGAGCCTCCTCGACCCCACCCTCGAGATCGGCCCCGACGGGGCCCTCACCCAGCGGAGGATGCCCTTGAACGCCAAGCGACTGGCGGTCGGCGCGGCTGTTGCCGGCGTGACCCTGCTGGCCACGGCCGGCACGGCCTTTGCTCAGGACGCGGAGGAGGCACCGGCGCCCGACAGTGCGCTCCATGCGCTCCAGTCGGGCAACCTGCTCTGGATCGTCGTCGGCGCCGCCCTCGTGATCTTCATGCAGGCCGGCTTCGCCCTCGTCGAGACCGGTTTCTGCCGGGCCAAGCACGCCGCCCACGTGGTCAGCACCAACCTGGCCATCTTCTTCCTGGGCTTCGTGGCCTTCTTCCTGGTCGGCTTCCCGTTCATGTTCGGCGGCTACAGCTACGGTCCTGCAGCCGGGATCGCGCCGAGCCTCAGCTACGGGTTCGACAAGCCCTTCGGCGGTGGCCCGCTCATCGGCTCCGGCCAGTGGGTCTTCCTCTGGAAGGGCGGCTGGGCCGGCACATGGTTCGACGGCAGCAACCTCGCCTACACGGGTGCGGTCGCCGCGTTCTTCCTCTACATGGTGGCCTTCATGGACACCACGGCCACCATCCCGACCGGGTCGATGGCCGAGCGCTGGAAGTACAAGTCGTTCGTGATCTGGGGCCTGTTCTGCGGCGCCATCTACTACCCGCTGTTCGGTGCCTGGACCTGGGGCGGCGGCTGGCTCTCCCAGCTCGGCAACTCCATGAACTGGGGCAACGGCTACGCCGACTTCGCCGGCTCGGGCGTGGTCCACGCCATGGGCGGTGTGGCAGCGCTCTCCGGTGCCATCGTCCTCGGGCCCCGCATCGGGAAGTTCGACAAGGACGGCAAGCCCCGGGCCCTGCCCGGCCACCACATCCCGATGGCGATGCTGGGCACCTTCATCCTGCTGTTCGGGTGGTTCGGCTTCAACGCCGCCTCCACCTTCGCCTCGAGCGACCCGCAGTTCGGTCTGGTGGCGGCCAACACCGCCATCGCCGGCGCCTTCGGCGGCTTCGCCTCGATGCTGTGGATCTGGACCCGCACCGGCAAGCCGGACCCGGCGATGATGGCCAACGGCATGCTCGCCGGCCTGGTGATCATCACGGCCCCATGCGCGTTCGTCGACCCGTGGATCGCGATGGTCCTCGGCATCATCGCCGGCGTCGTCGTGATCGAGGCGGTGTTCTTCGTCGAGCGTGTGATGAAGATCGACGATCCGGTCGGTGCCATCTCCGTGCACGGCGTGTGCGGCATCCTCGGCGTGCTCTCCATCGGCTTCGTGGCGAATGGTAAGTACGGCGCCGGCTGGAACGCCACGACGACCTACACCGACGCTGAAGGTGCCGCCAAGGGCGTCACCGGGCTCTTCTACGGCGGCGGTGGCGGCCAGCTCCTGTCGCAGCTCGCCGGCGCAGTGACGATCCTCATCGTCGGTACTGGATTGTCGTTCGCCTTCTTCAAGATCCAGAACGCCCTCACCAAGGGCGGGATCCGCAGCAACCAGGACGAGGAGATCGCAGGCCTCGACCTCCCGGAGATGGGCGTCCTCGCCTACCCGGACTTCGCTGGCACCCACGAGAGCCTGGCCGGCGCCGAGTCGTAACCGACCCGTCACCGCGGCGCTCTCGTCGCATCACTCGCCGGCCCGGTGGGGCTCCGCTCCACCGGGCCGGCGGCACCACCACCCTCACCCCGAGGGACCCAAATGTGAACGGTTCGTGACCGCAGCCCCCGATCGCTCGACACGGACCACCCGGAAAGGCACCCTGCTCCCATGGCTCGCACCACCACCACCGGCAAGCTCCTGACCAAGGCCCCCAGCGCCAAGCAGGCGAAGATGGCGAAGGCGCCGGTCGTCGACGCCGAGTTCGCTGCCGAGTGGAACTCGCTCGAGAAGGTCGACCGCCGCCAGATCCGACGTCTCGTCCGCATCGGCCGACCGCAGGAGACCGCCGCTGACGCCCGCCTGGCCGTGGCCTTCGCCGCCTACCAGCGCTCACGGGCCTGGTACCGGTTCTTCTACCTCTGGATCGCTCCGCTGGCCGTTGCCGGCCTCATCGCCGGCGTCAACCTGCACCCGATCTTCATCGGCATGGTGCTCGGCGGTCTGGCGATCGCCTACATGAGCCGTCGCAACTACAAGCGGGCCGACAAGATCAACGCACCGGTGCTCGCCGACGGCACCAACGCCTCGTCGGTCGCGCCAGCCGCTGCCTGAGCCCGGCCAGCCCGCTTCGGCCATCTGCCCTGGCGACTCGGTGCGCAGGACCCGCCCCTCGCGGGCCGGTCCGGCGCACCGTTTCGCGTGCGGGTGCGGGTAGGACTGGGTGATGGACGACGGCGTGCACGACGACGAGATCCGCCGGCTCCTGGCCGACACCACCACCTGGGCGGTGGTCGGCTGGTCGCCCCGGCCCGACCGGGCCAGCCACGGGGTGGCGGCGTTCCTGCACCGCCAGGGCAAGCGGGTGCTGCCGGTGAACCCCACGTGCGCCGGGGCCGAGACCGACCTGGGCTCGGTGGTGCTGGCGTCGCTCGACGACGTCGACGGGCCCATCGACGTGGTCGACGTGTTCCGCCGCTCGTCGCAGGCCGGTGCCGTGGCCGACCAGGCCGTGGCCGTCGGCGCCGGCGCGGTGTGGATGCAGCTCGACGTGGTCGACGAGGCCGCCGCCGAGCGGGCCCGGGCCGCCGGGCTCACCGTCGTGATGGACCGTTGCCCCAAGATCGAGTGGCCCCGCCTGATGCGCTGAGGGGGCCGCACCGTCCCCGGACGCGATCCTGCCCGCAGTCCGCACGCCGGGGGCGTGGGTCTCGCGGGCAGGATCGGTGAGACGGGGGAGCGGACCGCGGTCCGCCGGGCTCAGACCTCGGCGTCGTCGGCCGGGAGCGAGGCCCGGACCTCGAGCAGGCGCTCGCGCAGCTCGTGGTCGCGGTGGCCCAGGTCGTCGACCCACAGGTCGATGGCCTGGCGCAGGGTGGCGTTGCGGTCGCCGGCCATGACGGCGGTGGCGAGGGCGTCGTCCTCGGCGTTGGCGCCCTCGTCGACCATCGAGGTGCCCTTGCGCTTCGAGTAGGCGACGGCGGCCAGCACCACGACCAGGGCGGCGGCGGCGATGACGTAGCGCCAGTTGTTGTCGCGCAGGTTGAGGATCGCCGGCAGCACCAGCAGCGCCACCAGGTTCATCACCTTGATGAGCGGGTTGAGGGCCGGGCCGGCGGTGTCCTTGAAGGGGTCGCCGACGGTGTCGCCGATGACGGCGGCCTTGTGGGCCTCGGAGCCCTTGCCGCCCTCGTTGCCGTCCTCGATGAACTTCTTGGCGTTGTCCCAGGCACCGCCCGAGTTCGACAGGAAGTTGGCCATCAGCTGGCCGGTGACGATGGCGCCGGCCAGGAACGCGCCCAGGGCGTAGTAGCCGATGCCGAAGCCGATGATGACCGGCGTGAGCACGGCCAGCAGGGCCGGGGTGGCGAGCTCGCGGAGCGAGGCGGTGGTGCAGATGTCGATGACCGGGCCGTAGTCGGGGCGCTCGGTGTAGTCCATGATCCCGGGCTTCTCACGGAACTGGCGGCGGACCTCCTGCACGATCGTGCCGGCGGTGCGGGACACGGCCCGGATCGCCAGCGACGAGAACAGGAACGCCACCGAACCACCGATGAGGAGGCCGATGAAGGTCTTGGGGTCGGCCACGTTGATCTGCACCAGCGAGGCCAGCTTGCCGCTGAGCTCGCTCTGCAGGACCGTGGCGGCGTCGATCGTGCCGCGGGCGACGGTCTCGGCGTAGGAGGCGAACAGGGCCACGGCGGCGATGACGGCTGAGCCGATGGCGAAGCCCTTGGTGACGGCCTTGGTGGTGTTGCCCACCGCGTCGAGGCCCACCATGATCCGCTCCGGCTCGCCCTCGAACTCGCCCGCCATCTCGGCGATGCCGGCGGCGTTGTCGGCCACCGGGCCGAAGGTGTCCTCGGCGACCACGATGGCCGTGGTGGCCAGCATGCCGATGCCGGTGAGGGCCACGAGGTAGAGCGAGAAGGCGACGTTGCCGCCGCCGAGGACCAGGGCCGCACCGATGGCGACGGCGATGGCGATGAGGGCCCACACGGCGGACTCGAGGCCCGACGAGATGCCCTCGAGCACCGTGGTGGCGGGGCCGGTGCGGGCCGCCTTGGCGATCTCGCGGACCGGCTCGGTCTCGGTGCTGGTGAAGTACTGGGTGATCTTGGAGGCGGCGAAGCCGAGCACCACGCCGGCCACGATGGCGCCGAACATGCGGGCGCCCGGGTTGCTGAGCGGCGAGGAGCCCGCCGCGGTGCCCTTGTCGTTGCCGACGTAGAGGAAGGCCACCAGGCCGGCGCCGATGACGGCGAGGACCTGGGCGACGTAGATGCCGCGGTTGATGGGCTTGAGGGCGTTGGTCTCGCCCGGGCGGCCCTTCACCACGAAGATGCCCACCATCGAGGCGAGCAGGCCCACGGCCATGACGGCCAGCGGGAAGATCAGGCCCTTGGCGGCGTCGTCGGGGCCGAAGCCGATGGCCCGGAAGGCCGACACGCCGAGGATGATCGACGCCACCAGGGTGACGGCGAAGCTCTCGAAGAGGTCGGCGGCCATGCCGGCGCAGTCGCCCACGTTGTCGCCCACGTTGTCGGCGATGGTGGCCGGGTTGCGGGGGTCGTCCTCGGGGATGCCCGCCTCGACCTTGCCGACGAGGTCGGCGCCGACGTCGGCGGCCTTGGTGAAGATGCCGCCGCCGACGCGGAGGAACAGGGCGAGCAGCGAGCCACCGAAGCCGAAGCCCACGAGGATCGAGGTGGCGGTGTTCTGGAACAGCATCACGATCGTGACGGCGCCCAGCAGGCCGAGGCCGGCGGTGAGCAGGCCGGCCACGCCGCCGGTGCGGAAGGCGACCTTCAGGGCGGCGGGGAAGTCCTCACGGCGGGCCGCGGCGGCGGTGCGGACGTTGCCCCGCACGGCCAGCGACATGCCGATGAAGCCGATGGCGCCGGAGAAGATCGCACCCACGATGAAGGCGATGGTGCGGAAGGTGCCGGACTGGGCGAAGGTCAGGGACACGCCCAGGACCTCGCCGTCGGCCTCCTTGTTGATCGCCGTCGAGGTGAGGAACACCACGACCGCCACCGGCACCACGATGATGGCGATGGTGCGGAACTGGCGGCGCAGGTAGGCGAGGGCGCCTTCCTGGATCGCCCCGGCGATCTCCTGCATCTTGTCGGTGCCCTGCTCCTCGGCGAGCACGCCGCGCATGAGCACCACGCCGAGCAGGAGCGCCACGACGGCGACGACGGCGGCGAAGATCAGCCACCCCCACTCGGAACTGGAGAGGTTGAAGGCCTGGTAGCCGCCTTCGGCGGCGAGGACCTGGGTCATCGAGTCCGTCCTGTTCTGGGTTCCCGGCCGCGTTGCCGGAGGTCGATGAGCGCGCGCGATCCCTGAGGCCCGCACACGGCCTGCAGATTTCAGCCGTGACGGTGAGATTGAGTCAAGCTGACGCGGTGACGGGCGTCGCACAGGGGCCGGTCTGGGGCCCTGCGCCCGGCCCCGGTCGTCGCCCCCCGCAGCCCCGGGATGCGAACATGGCGGGGTGAGCCACGACCACGACCACGGTGCCGCGGGGCACCGCCACGGGCCGGGCCACGACCGCTCTGCCGGGGGCCACGACGACGGCGCCGGCCCGCACTCCCACGTCCCGAGCAGCACCACGGCGCTCGTGGTCGCCATCGGCGCCAACACCGCCCTGCTGGTCGTGCAGGTGGTGGTCGCCTTCGCCGTCGGCTCGCTCGCCCTGGCGGCCGACTCGCTCCACAACGCCTCCGACGTCGTCGCCCTCGTGATCGCCCTGATCGGGCAGGTGCTCCTCACCCGCCCCCCGAGCCGGAGCCGCACCTACGGCTACGGCCGGGCCGAGGTGCTCGCCGCCCTCGTGAACTCGGCGGTGCTGATCGCCATCACCGGGTGGGTCGTGGTCGAGGCCATCGGCCGCCTCGGCGACCCCCACGAGGTGCAGGCCGGCCCGATGCTCGTCGTCGGCCTGCTCGGCATCGCGGTGAACGGCGGGAGCGCCTGGTACCTCGCCCGCAGCGGCAGCTCGCTCAACATCCGGGCCGCGTTCTGGCACCTCGCCGGCGACGCGCTCGGCTCGCTCGGGGTGGTCGTGGCGGCCATCGCCATCGGTGAGCTCGGCTGGGAGTGGGCCGACCCGGTGGCGTCGATCCTGATCTCGGTGCTCGTCATCTGGGCGGTGCTCGGCGTGCTGCGCGAGTCGGTCGGGGTGCTGCTCGAGGCCGCGCCCCGTGGCGTCGACCCGGTCGAGGTCACCGACGCGCTCGAGGCGATGCCCGGCATCACCGGGGTGCACCACCTCCACATCTGGTCGCTCGACTCCGAGACGCCGGCGCTCACCGCCCACCTCCAGTTCGGCCACGACACCGACCTGCACCGGGCCCAGGCCCTGGCCGACGCCGCCAGCGGCGAGCTGCGCGAGCGCTTCGGCATCGTGCACACGACCTTCCAGGTCGAGTGCGGCGACTGCGACCCGCCCGTGGCGTTCACGCCGCGGACCGACGGCGACCAGCGCGAGCCCGGCGACCGCCCCCGCCACCCCCACGACCACTGACCCACACGAAGCCGGCTCACGACGGTGCGGTCTCCGCAACGGAGAGCCAGCGTCGAGGCGGCCCTGGCTACTTGCTGGCGTCGACCGGTGTGATGGTGTCGGGCGTGGTGCCGGCGGCCGGGGTGCCGAGGGCGTAGAGCTTGCCGCCGCGGGTGGCCAGGTAGATCCGGCCCTTCCAGACGGCCGGGGTGGTCTCGATGCAGCCGTCGAGCTTCACGGTCCACTTGAGGGGCGGGTCGATGCGGGGGTCGCTCACGTCGTAGGCGTTGAGGTTGCCCTCGCAGTCGCCCTCGATGAGCGTGTCGTCGACCACCACCGGCGAGCCCCAGGTCTGCGATCCGAGGTCCTTCTCCCAGATCTTCTCGCCCGTCGCCATGTCGACGCCGAGCACGCGGCCGCCGTTCGTCGCCCAGTAGGACACGCCGTCGCCGAGGGCCGGGGTGGCCCAGATGCCCGCCTTGCCCGCGCCCTGGTCGGGGAGCGACCACACCAGCGGGTCGTCGGGCTTGCTCGGGTCGAGCTTCATCATCTGCCCCACCGTCTGCGAGCGCGAGTTGTGGACCTCCCACTCGCTGCCCACGTAGAGCATCCCCTGCTTGTCGATCACGATCGACGCGTCGGTGTCGTCGCCGGTCCAGAACCGGAACACCCGGGTGGGGGTGACGCCCTGCTTCAGGCCGCTGATGTCCCAGCCCTGCACGAGGCCGGAGGAGTTGGCGAAGTAGACGGTGTTGCCCGAGATGGCCACCGAGTTCTCGATCGAGAAGTGCTTCGGCGGCGCGTCCTTGATGAGCTGGTCGTCCCACCCCGGGGTCTTGAACACGATCTGCGGGTTCACGGTGACCTTGCCGGCGGCGTCGTAGCCGCGGTTGAGCTTCACGATGTAGAACCAGCTGTTCTCGCCGCCCTCGAACAGGTAGTCGTCGAGCACGAGTCCGGCGCCGTCCCAGTCGTCGTTCCAGACCTGCTGCACGCCGTTCTGGTAGGCGTTGAGCTTCCACAGCACCTCGGCGGTGTCACCCCGGTCGGTGGCCACGACGTAGAAGTTGTCGTCGCGCGAGCCCTTGTAGCTCAGGGGGTAGCCGTCGGGGTCGGTGCTCATCGAGCCCTTGGCCAGGTCGCCGGTCTTGTAGGTCTTGACCAGCTCCTTGCCGGTGTCGGCGTCGAGCCAGTGCAGGCCGTAGTCGTAGCCTCCGAAGGAGAGCCACGTCTTGCCGTCGCGCTCGAACACGTTGGGGTTGCCGGTCCAGCCGTCGCCGCACCACGTCTGGGTGTTGGTGCCCTCGCTGGACTTGCCGCACATGTTCCCGTTGGGCCCGCCGTAGGTCCAGAGGACCTGCGGGTTGTCGGGCACCGGGCCCTGGCCGTACCACGAGCGGGTGGGGTTGCCCCGGAAGGTGAGGTAGCCGACGGTCTTGGTGGCCCACGGCTCCTGCGACGACGCCGGGTTCACCCAGCCGTCGTAGGGAGCGAGGGTGGTCGTGGTGGTCTCCTCGGCGACGGCCTCGGTGGGCCCGTCGCCCGCAGCGGCGGCCTCGCCGGTGGTCGAGGAGCTGTCGCTGCGGCCCCGCCACGACACGAAGCCCCAGATCATCACCAGCACCACGACCGCACCGACCAGGGCCAGCCACGGCGCCCGGTTGGGCCCGTTCGCCTTCGACATCGCCGCCTCGCTCCGTGGGTGGTGGGTCAGCCGGCGCTGCCCTCGGCGACCAGGCGCTCGAGCACGAGCTCCGGGTGGTCGGACTCGAGCCGTTCGAGCCAGTACTGGCTCTCGAACAGCGCCATGAGCGTACCGTCCGACCTGCTCAGGATCCGGACCCCTCGCATCCCCTGCAGGGTGTCGGCCGACGTCCGGTCGGTGCGGCGGGCAATGCGGTAGCTGGTCGGCGACAGCTCGACGGGGGCGCCGAACTCGTTCTCGAGGCGGTACACCGCCACGTCGAACTGCATGGGGCCGACGGCGGCGAGCACCGGCGCGCTGTCGCCCTGGTCGACGTCGCGCAGCACCTGCACCACGCCCTCCTCGTCGAGCTGGGAGATGCCCTTGCGGAACTGCTTGAACTTGCCGGTGTCGCGCACCCGGGCCACCGAGAAGTGCTCGGGGGCGAAGCTCGGGATGCCGGGGTACTCGACGGGCTGGTCGATCCAGAGGGTGTCGCCCACCCGCACCTCGGTGGCGTTCACCAGGCCCACGACGTCGCCGGGGTAGGCCTCCTCGAGGGTCTCGCGCTCGGAGCCGAACACCTGGTGGGCGTACTTGGTGGCGAAGGGCTTGCCGGTGGGCCCGTGGGTGATGACCATGCCGCGCTCGAAGCGGCCCGAGCACACCCGCAGGAACGCGATGCGGTCGCGGTGCGAGGGGTCCATGTTCGCCTGCACCTTGAACACGAAGCCGGAGAAGGGCGCGTCGAGGTCGCGTGGCGTGCCCTCCGCGTCGTCGCGGGGCGACGGTGGGGGCACGAGGTCGACGACGGCGTCGAGCAGCTTGCGCACCCCGAAGTTGGTGAGGGCCGAGCCGAAGAACGCGGGGGTGGACTGCGCCCCGACGAACAGCTCGGCGTCGAGGTCGGCGCCGACCTGGGCGAGCAGGGTGATCTCGTCGACCGCGGCCGGCCACCCCACCCCCACCGCGGCCGCGGCGCGCGCGGGCTCGACGATCTCCTCCGGTGCCTCGGTGGCGCCGCGGGCCACGCGGGTGAACCGGGTGAACAGGCCGTCGCGGCGGTCGATGACGCCGCGGAAGTCGCCGGCGATGCCGACCGGCCAGGTGACCGGCGTGACGACGAGGCCGATCTGCTGCTCGATCTCGTCGAGCAGCTCGAGGGGGTCGCGGCCCGGGCGGTCCCACTTGTTGACGAACGTGAGCAGCGGGAGCTCGCGCTGGCGGCACACGTCGAACAGCTTGAGGGTCTGCGGCTCGATGCCCTTGGCCGCGTCGAGCACCATCACCGCGGCGTCGGCCGCGGCCAGCACCCGGTAGGTGTCCTCGGAGAAGTCGCGGTGGCCCGGGGTGTCGAGCAGGTTCACGACGCAGTCCCGGTAGGGGAACTGCAGCACCGTCGACGTGATCGAGATGCCGCGCTGCTGCTCGAGGGCCATCCAGTCGGAGGTGGCCGAGCGGCGGCCGCTGCGGGCCTTCACCGCGCCCGCCTCGCTGCTGAGCGCCCCGCCGTAGAGGAGGAACTTCTCGGTGAGGGTGGTCTTGCCCGCGTCGGGGTGGCTGATGATGGCGAACGTGCGGCGCCGGGTGGCCTCGTCGGCGGGGGTGGGCATCCCGGCGAGGGTACCGGTGGCCCCAGCGACCGGCGAAGACGGGCTCGGCGGCGACGTAGGCTCGCCGCCGTGCAGGGGGACCAGACGCGAGACCACCCGGGGGCCCGCCCACCCGACCGCACCGGTCGGGTCGACAGCAGCGGCCTGAGCCTCGCCGTCAACGAGTGGGGCGAGCCCGACGCGCCCATGCTCTGCCTCGTCCACGGCGGGTTCGACTTCTCCCGCACCTTCGACGTCTTCGCCCCGATGCTCGCCGACGGCGGCTGGCGGGTGGTGGCCTGGGACGCGCGCGGCCACGGCGACTCCGACCACGCCCACTACTACTCGTGGGCCGCCGACGTGCGCGACCACCTGGCCGCCATCACCCAGCTGGCCGACGGCCCCGTGCCGGTGATCGGCCACTCCAAGGGCGGCGGCCAGATGCTCGACCTGCTCGACGCCCGGCCGTCGATCGCCACCGCGTTCGTGAACCTCGATGGGCTGCCCTCGCACTTCTCGGCGCCCGACATCAACGACCGCGAGCGCCGCCGCATGCGCCGCGACGACCTCACCTCAACGCTCGACCGCCGCCGCCGGCGCAACGAGCTCTCCCGCCGGCCCGACACCATCGAGGGCCTCGCCGGCCGCCGGGCCCCGATGAACCCGCGCCTCTCCCGTGAGTGGCTCGAGTACCTCGTCACCGTCGGCGCCCGCCTCGACGACGACGGCTGGCGCTGGAAGATCGACCCGGTGCTCCACCTCGGTGGCTTCGGCCCGTGGCGCCCCAACTGGTCGATGGAGCACCTGGCCAACCTCGACCTGCCGTTCCTCGGCGTGCTCTCCGGCGTGGTCGACGACCCCATGGGCTGGAAGAGCCGTCCCGGTGACATCGCCCCGTTCCTGCCGCCGGACGGCCGCGTCGAGTTCTTCGACGACATCGGCCACTTCCTCCACATCGAGCAGCCGCGGCTGATCGCCGACATGGTCCTCGAGTTCCTGGAGCCGCTCCGATGAGCACCACCGAGATGCTCACCAGCGGCCGGCTGCAGCTCGCCCTCCACACCCTGAGCGAGGGGGAGGGCCGCCCGCTGCTGCTGCTGCACGGCCTCGGCGAGGTGTCGCCGGCCGAGCGCCCGTCGTGGACCTCGATGTGGCCCGGGCCGGTGCTGGCCCTCGACTTCACCGGCCACGGCCGCAGCGACGTGCCGGTGGGTGGCGGCTACATGCCCGAGTCGCTCATGGCCGACGTCGACGCCGTGCTCGCCGCCAAGGGGCCGTGCACGATCGTGGGCCGCGGCATCGGCGCCTGGGTGGGCCTGCTGATCTCCGGCGCCCGGCCCGAGCTCGTCCGCGGCGTGGTGCTCGCCGACGGTGCCGGCCTGGTGGGCGGTGGGCCCCAGCCGCCGTCGCCCTACGTGCAGGTGCTGCCGGCGGCGGCGTACCCCACGCCCGACCCCTACGCCCTGCTCGAGCTGAGCCGCGACGTGCGCCCGCCCGACTACGCACTCGACTTCGTGCGCTTCGCGCTGGAGGGCTCCGACCTCGACCACCCCATCGTGGTGAGCGCCCGCAACCGGCCCGACTGGCTGGCCGCGGTGGCCGACGAGATCGACGTGCTCGACCTGCCCCTCACCGAGGCCATCGCCCTCTTCGCCGGCCTCTGAACCGCCGCCGGCCCCGATCGCTCACCGGCTCACCTGGTCAGGTCGTGCCTGACGACGTGAGCCAGCGAGGGGCGGTGTCAGGTGTCGCGGGCGGCGACGTAGAGGGCGAGCTCGTGCAGGGCGGCCACCGCGTCGGCCGTGAGGGGTGCGTCGTCGAGTGACGCCACCGCCTCCGCCGTGAGCTCGGCGATCGACCGCTCGATCTCGGCCCGGGCGCCGGAGTCGTCGATGAGCTGCTGGAGGGCGGTGACCTCGTCGGCCGAGAGGTCGGGGCTGCCCACCCGGGCGAGCAGGGCGGCGTCGTCCGCGCCGGCGCGCTCGACGGCGATGGCGAGCAGCGGCGTGGGCTTGCCCTCGCGCAGGTCGTCGCCCACCGGCTTGCCGGTTCGGGCCTCGTCGCCGAACGTGCCGAGGATGTCGTCGCGCAGCTGGAACGCCTCGCCCAGCGGGGCCCCGTAGGCCGAGAGCGGACCGGCCAGCTCGTCGAGGCGTCCGGCCAGCGCCGCGCCCACGTGGAGGGGGCGCTCGATCGTGTACTTGCCCGACTTGTAGCGGGCGATGCGGCGGGCGGTGGCGAGGTCGGTGCCGCCGCGCGCCGTGCCGAGGACGTCGAGGTACTGGCCCACGTTGAGCTCGATCTTCAGCTCGTTCCACACGCCGAAGGCGGCCGCCGGCGCACCGGTCATCAGCCGGTCGGCGAAGACCTCGGCCAGGTCGCCGATGAGGATGGCGACGCCCTCGCCGAACCGCCGGGGCTCGCCCCGCCAGATCTCGCCGGTGTGGATGTCGTCGAACTCGACGTGCACCGTGCGCTCGCCGCGCCGGGTGGCCGAGCCGTCCATCACGTCGTCGTGCACGAGGGCGAAGGCGTGCAGCAGCTCGAAGGCGGCGCCGGTGTCGATGACGGCCGGGTCGGTGGGCGAGCCGCCGGCCCCGACGTACGCCCAGTGGCAGAACGCCGGCCGCAGCCGCTTGCCGCCGGCCAGCACGAAGCGGCCCAGCGCGCCGAGGGGCGCGGCGAGGTCGGGGTCGACCGCCTCCCACCGCCGGGCCTCGGCGTCGAGCACCTCGCGGAGGCGGGCCTCGACGGGCGCGGCGACGACGCTCAGCGCCGGGGGGACGGGGG
>CAMFLJ010000062.1 GCA_945957335.1 uncultured Actinomycetes bacterium
CGCCGGCACCGTCGCGGCCGGGGCCGGTCTGGTGGCTGTAGACGAGGCCGGACTTGTGGACCTCGGTGACGTGCTCGTAGGAGGTGACGAGCCAGAAGTCCTCGCCGTCGCTGCCCTCGCTGCCGGGGTGGAGGTAGACGGGCGCCTCGGCCCGGAGGCGGGCGAACCACTCGGCGGGGTAGCGCTCGGCGAAGACGTCGAGGTCGGTGACGTCGATGTCGTCGTAGCGGGCCGGCGCGTCGGCGGTGTCGGTCATGGATCCCCCCATGCGATGGAGCAGCGTCGACGCGTCAGCGACGACGGACAATAACGGAAAGAGACGTTCTCGATATTCTACCCGCGATGCCCTCGCTTCGCGCCCCGGTCCCGGGCCTTTCGCCGACCGGCTAGAAACGACGGGTCGCCCCGTGGGCGGGCGGCGGGGGAGGCAGACGACGTGAAGGTCGACATCTCGCTGGCCATGGCCGGCCCGGAGGGCGCCGCCGAGCGGGCGGCCGAGCTCGTCGCCACCGGCGCCGACGGCCTCTTCAGCTTCGAGAACGCGCACGACGTGTTCTTCCCGCTCGTGCTGGCCTCCACCGTCACCAAGGGCCGGGTCGACCTCATGACCAACGTGGCCATGGCGTTCCCGCGCAGCCCGCTGCACATGGCCTACGCCGCCAACGACCTGCAGCTGCTCAACGAGGGCGGGTTCCGCCTCGGGCTCGGCTCGCAGATCCGGCCCCACATCCAGAAGCGCTACGGCGCGGTGTGGGACAAGCCGGTGGCCCAGATGCGCGAGACCATCGAGGCGCTCAACATGATCTTCGCCCACTTCGCCGGCGAAGGGCCCTTCGACTACCGCGGCCAGTACACGACCCACACCCTGATGACCCCCAACTTCAACCCGCGGGCCAACCCCTTCGGCAAGCCCAAGGTCATGGTCGGCGCGCTCGGGCCGAAGATGTGCGAGATGACCGCCGAGGTCGCCGACGGCATCCTCGTCATGCCGTTCAACTCCCAGCGCCACCACGAGGAGCGCACCCTCCCCGCCATCGACCGGGGCCTGGCCAAGGCCGGTCGCACCCGCGACGACATCGAGATCAACCTCGAGGTCATCTGCGCCATCGGCGACACCGCCGAGGAGCAGGAGGCCGCCGCTCGCGGCGTGAAGGGCCTCCTCGGGTTCTACGGCTCGACGCCGTCGTACAAGCCGGTGCTCGACGTCGAGGGCTGGGGCGAGTTCCAGCCCCAGCTCAACGCCCTCTCCAAGCAGGGCGACTGGGTCGGGATGGGCAACCTGATCACCGACGACATGCTCCACACCATCGCCGTGGCCGGCACGCCCGCCGAGGTCGGGGCCGAGGTCGTGCGCCGCTACGGCTCCAGCGCGGATCGCGTGTGCCTCTACTTCCCCGGCTACCCGATCACCGACGAGCAGATCGCCGCCACCATCGCCGCGGTCAAGGCCGCCGCCGGGTCCTGACGTGAGCACGCCGATCGACACCGGCACCGACGACCTCCTCGCCGAGCTCCACGACGACGGTGTCGTCGTCGCCACCCTCAACCGGCCCGACACCCGCAACGCCTTCAGCGGGGCCATGGGCAAGGCGCTGGGCGACGTCTACCGCCGGGCCGACGCCGACGACGCCATCCGGGTCGTCGTGGTCACCGGCACGCCGCCCGCGTTCTGCGCGGGCGCCGACTTCAGCGGCGGCTCCCAGGTGTTCGAGCGCCAGTCGAGCTCCGAGTTCCACGCCAACCCGGTGTGGCCCCCCGCCTGGCAGATCCGCAAGCCGGTGATCGCCGCGGTGAACGGCCACGCGATCGGCATCGGCTTCACCATCACCCTGCAGTGCGACCTGCGCTTCATGGCCCGCGACGCCAAGTACGGCATCGTGCAGGTGCGACGCGGCGTGATGCCCGACGGCATGAGCACCTGGACGCTTCCCCGCATCGCCGGGATGGCCAAGGCCGCCGACATCATGCTCACCGGCCGCACCTTCACCGGCGAGGAGGCCGACTCGCTCGGTGTCGCCACCCAGGTGCTGCCCAACGACGACGTGCTGCCCCGCGCCCTCGAGGTCGCCCACGACATCGCCGTGAACACCGCGCCGGTGTCGGTGGCGGTCACCAAGCGGTTGATGTGGTCGTCGTTCGGGCTGAACCCGGCCCAGACCGACGTGGCCGAGTCCGAGCTGCACAAGGTCGTCATGGGTGAGGCCGACGCCCGCGAGGGCGTGATGGCCTACCTCGAGCGCCGCGACCCCGGGTGGTCGCTCTCGCTCGACGAGCACTGGCCGGCCGAGTGGCCCGGCCCCGAGGAGGAGGTCCTGTGACCGACGCACCCACCACCACGACCGCCGACGTCCTCGCCGGCGTCGACCTCTCGGGCCGCACGGTCCTGGTCACCGGGGCCACCACCGGCATCGGCAAGGAGACCGCCCGCTCGCTGGCCGCGGCGGGCGCCACGGTGGTCATCACCGCCCGCACCGACGACAAGGGCACCGCCACGGTGGCCGAGATCACCGAGGCCGTGCCCGGTGCCGACGTCACCTACGAGGTGCTCGAGCTGGGCTCGCTGGAGAGCGTGCGCGCCTTCACCGACCGCTTCGCCGCCGGCCACGACCGCCTCGACCTGCTGATCGGCAACGCCGGGATCATGGCCGTGCCGTTCGGGCGCACCGAGGAGGGCCACGAGCTGCAGTTCGGCACCAACCACCTCGGCCACTTCGTGCTCGTCGGCCGGCTGCTGCCACTGCTGCAGGCCAGCGCGCCCGCCCGAGTGGTGCTGCTCAGCTCGGGCGGCCACATGGCCTCCGACATCCACTGGGACGACCCCGACTTCGAGTCGCACGAGTACAACAAGATGGACGCCTACGGGCAGTCGAAGACGGCCAACATCCTCCACGCCGTCGAGCTCGACCGGCGCTACGGCCCCCTCGGCGTGCACGCCTACGCGGTGCACCCCGGCATGGTGGCCACCCAGCTCGGCCGCAACTTCACGCCCGACGTCATGGAGGACCTCAAGGCGCGCGCCGCGGCCAACCCCGCCGGCCCGGGCAAGCTCCCGCCGCTCGTGGGCACCGACGTCGGCGCCGCCACCTCGGTGTGGGCCGCCACCGCCCCCGAGCTCGAGTCGCAGGGCGGCACCTACCTGGCCGACTGCGCGGTGGCCACCGCCGCGCCCTACGCCACCGACCCCGACGGGGCGCGCCGGCTGTGGGCGCTCAGCGAGCAGCTGGTGGGCGAGGAGTTCCCGGCCCCCGACGCCTGAGTCACTCCCTCCTCTGGTTCAGTGCGTCGCACCATGTGCGACGTGCTGTACCAGAGGGGTCGAAGCCCTCGGGTCAGCGGGCCCGGAGGGCCAGCTGCTCGCGGTTGGTGATGCGGTAGCGGCGGTCGGACTGCTCGATCCAGCCGAGGCGCACGAAGCTGGCGATGGCCTTGTTGACCCGCTCGCGGGAGGCCCCGACCATGCCGGCCAGCTCCTCCTGGGTGATCGGCAGCGAGAACTCGTCGTTCTCGCCGGCCAGCTCGAGCAGGCGCTTGGCGGTGCGGCCGGTGACGTCGAGGAAGACCGAGTCGGCGAGCTGCTCGTCGGTGTTGCGCAGGCGCACGGCCAGCATCTCGACCACGTTCCAGAGCAGCTCGGGCTGGGCCTTGTAGATCGCCCGCAGCGGCTCGTAGGGGATGGCGACCACGTCGGAGGGCTCGAGGGCCCGGGCCTCGGCCGAGCGGGCCCGGCCGTCGAACAGCGGCATCTCGCCGAAGAGGTCGCCGCGCTCCATGAGCGCCATCACGGACTCACGGCCGTCGATCGACTTGTTGGCGATGGCGATGCGCCCCGAGGAGACGACGAACAGCTCGGTGGCCGCGTCGTCCTCGGTGAAGAGCACACCGCCCCGGTTGAACGATCGCCGCTCGGACGCGGCCACGAGGTCGGCGAGGGTCTGGCCCTCGAATCCCTTGAAGAACTCGACGGTGCTGAGCAGCTCTGGGTCCACCACGGCGGCGAGCCTACCGTCCGACCGCCTTGCGGGTCGGCAGCGTGGCGGGCCGGTCTCCCCGCGTGGTGCCGTGCCCGCTGCCCCGGCGACCCGTCTACCCTGACCGACTCCCGGCCCACCCACCGGTCCTGCCCACCTTCGTCTGGAGCACCATGGCGTTCGACGTCGGCGACAAGGTCGTCTACCCACACCACGGCGCGGCCGTCATCGAGAAGCGCGAGACGCGCACGGCCTTCGGTGAGGAGAAGGAGTACTACTTCCTCCGCATGTCCTACGGCGACCTCACGGCGATGGTCCCGGTCGACAACGCCGAGGAGGTCGGCCTGCGCGACGTCATCGACGCGGAGGAGGTCGAGGACGTCTTCGAGCTGCTGGGCCGCAAGGACGCCCGCATGCCCACCAACTGGTCGCGCCGGTTCAAGAACCACGCCGAGAAGCTGAAGTCGGGCGACGTCTACGAGGTGGCCGAGGTCGTCCGCAACCTGTCGCTCCGCGACGACGACAAGGGCCTCTCCGCCGGCGAGAAGCGCATGCTGCAGAAGGCCCGTGAGGCCCTCGTCTCCGAGCTGATCTTCGCCCTCGACGCCTCGCCCGACGAGGCCGAGGCCGCGCTCGACAAGGCCCTGGGCCGGTCCTGAGCGTGGGCGCCCCCGCCGACGGGCCCGTGTGGGCCGTGGTGCTCGCGGCCGGGGCCGGGCGGCGCTACGGGCCCAACCCCAAGCAGTACGAGGTGCTGCTCGAGGAGCGCGTGATCGACCGCTCGCTGGCCACCGCCCGCGCCGCCGCCGACCACGTGGTGGTGGTGCTGGCGCCGGGCGAGCAGGCCGAGGCCGACGCGCTGGTCGAGAGCGGTGCTGCCGACGTGGCCGTCGAGGGCGGCGCCCAGCGGGCCGACTCGGTGCGGGCCGCGCTGGCCGTCATCGACCCCGAGGCCGCGGTGATCGTCGTGCACGACGCCGCCCGACCGCTGGCTTCGGCCGAGCTGCACCAGGCCGTGGTGGCCGCGGTGCACGCGGGTGCCGACGCCGCCATCCCCGGCCTGGCCGTGAGCGACACGATCAAGCGCGTCACCCACGACGCCCACGGCGACCGCGTGGTGGCCGAGACCCTCGACCGCACCCAGCTCGTCGCGGTCCAGACCCCGCAGGCCTTCCGGGCCGACCTGCTGCGCCAGGCCCACGCGTCGGGGGCCGACGCCACCGACGACGCCGGGCTCGTCGAGCTCGTCGGCGGTGTCGTCGTGGTGGTGCCGGGCGAGCCCACCAACCTCAAGATCACCGGCCCGCACGACCTCGACGTGGCCACCGCCCTGCTCCGGGCGCTGGGGTAGCTCGGGTAGGTTCTCCGACCATGACGGTCAGGGTCGGGCAGGGTTTCGACGTTCACGCCTTCTCCGACGCCCCCGACCGGGTGCTGGTGCTCGGTGGTGTCGTCTTCGAGGGCGAGCGGGGCCTCGTCGGCCACAGCGACGCCGACGTCGTGGCCCACGCGTGCGCCGACGCGCTGCTCGGCGCGGCGGGCCTCGGCGACATCGGGCAGCACTTCCCCGACACCGACCCGCAGTGGGCCGGTGCCGACAGCATCGGCCTGCTCACCGAGGTGGCCGGCCGGGTGCGCGCCGCCGGCTGGGAGCCCGGCAACGTCGACTGCGCCGTCGTGTGCGAGCGGCCCAAGCTGTCGCCGCGCCGCGACGCCATGCAGCAGCGCCTCACCACCGCCGTCGGGGCGCCGGTGACGGTGAAGGGCAACCGGGCCGAGGGCCTGGGCGCCATCGGCCGGGCCGAGGGCATCGCCGCCTTCGCCGTCGCGGTGGTGAGCCGATGAGCCCCGCCCGCGGTGGAGGTGGTGGCGGCCGGGGCGGTGCCGGCGGCGCCAAGAAGAAGAAGCCGATGTCGCCCGCGGCCAAGAAGGCCGTCGAGGCCAAGAAGGCGAAGCACGCCGCCGCGTCGGTGCGCAAGGCCGACCGTCCCGGTGCCCGGGCCGCCGGCCGGCCTTCGGCCCGCTCCCGCAGCGACGCCCCGAGGGGTGGCGCCGGTGCCGGTGGCCGTGGTGGCCCCCGCAAGCAGGGCGCGGCCAAGGGCCTCGGCGGTGATCAGGTCGAGGGCCGCCAGGCGGTGCGCGAGCTCCTCCTGGCCGGCCGCCGTCGGGTCCGCGAGATCATCGTGGCCGAGGACCAGGACGACACCGAGGTGCTGCAGGACATCGTCGACCTCGCCCTCGACCTCAAGGTGCCCGTGCGCGAGGTCACCCGCACCCGCCTGTTCGCCGAGGCCCGCACCGAGTCGCCCCAGGGTGTGATCGCCCACGCCGCCGAGCTGCCCGAGGTCGACCTCGACGTGCTCGCCCGCGCCAAGTCGCCGCAGGGCGCTCCGCCGTTCCTCCTCGCCGTCGACGGGGTCACCGACCCCGGCAACCTGGGCGCGCTGATGCGCTCGGCCGAGTGCGCCGGCGTCACCGGCGTCGTGCTGCCCAAGCACCGCGCCGTGCACGTCACGGCCACCGTCACCAAGGCCGCGGCCGGCGCCGTCGAGTACCTGCCGATGGCGCTCGTGGGCGGCCTGCCCACCGCGCTGCGCCAGCTGCGCGACGCCGGGGTGTGGGTCGTGGGCCTCGACATGGGAGGCGACACCGACCTGTTCGACCTCGAGGTCGCCGACCAGCCCGTGTGCCTCGTGCTCGGTGCCGAGGGCAAGGGCCTCTCCCGCCTGGTGCGCGAGCGCTGCGACGCCGTGGCCGGCATCCCGCTGCTCGGCCAGCTCGCCTCCCTCAACGTCTCGGCCGCCGGCGCGCTGGCGTGCTTCGAGGTCACCCGCCGTCGGCTGCAGGCCACCAAGGAGCGCTCGTGAGCGCGGCTCGTCGGGGTGTGGCCCTTCTCGCCGCCGTGGTGCTCGCCGGCGCCGGACTGGCGGCGTGCGGTGGCTCGAGCGGCGGCGACGCCGCCGTCCCCGAGGCCACCATCCCGGTGTCGAGCTCGACGGGCGACTCGTGCACCGACGCCACCGGCGACCTCGACCTGCCGGCCGGCGTGCCCGCGTCGACGCCGGGGTTGTCGGGCATCGACATCGTGAAGGCGTCGGCCACGGTCGACGGCGATCAGCTCGACGTGTCGATGACCATGGCCGGGCCCGTCGACGCCGCCCCCTCCGCCACCTACGTGGTGGCCCAGGGCGACCCGCTGGGCGCGCTCAGCTTCGAGCTGCGCATGGTGCACGGCACCGACGGCTGGACCACCACGCTCATCACCTGGCCCGAGGCCAAGGAGACCCGCACCACGGTGGCGGTGACGCCGGTGGTCGCGGGCGACACGTTGACGGCCACGGTGCCGCTCCAGGGCCTGCCGCCCATCGCCCTCGCCCTCCAGTTCGGCACGTCGGCCCAGGCCGGCGGGTCGCTGGTGATCGACGACTGCTCCAGCCTCTCCGGCTGACCCCCACACCCATGGCTCGTTTCGCGCCCCTCAAGGGGCCGGAGTCGAGCCACCGGTGCGGGGAGCGCGGGCCCATGGCTCGATTCGCGCCCCTCCGGGGGCCGGGATCGAGCCAGCGGGTCAGGAGGAGCGGGCGAGCTCGGCGAGGAGGTCGAGGGTGCGCTGGTGGTTCCGCTCGCGCTCGGCCCGGTCGGCGCCGATGCCGAAGGTCATGGCGGCCAGGTCGGTGACGCCGGCGGCCTCGTAGGAGCGGATCCGGGCGGCCACCTCGTCCTCGGTGCCGACGGCGGCGACCTCGGCGGGCGAGCCGCTCTCGCCCCGGGCCAGCGCGCGGGCGTAGGTGGGGATGTCGCGGTAGCCGCCGTAGCGGGCCTCGGCCGCGGCCAGGCCCTGCTCGCGGCTGTCGCACACGCCGACGGGCATGCCGCCGATCACGCGCGGCACCGGCCGCCCGACGGCCTCGGCCGCCGCCGTGAGCCGGGGCACGACGTGGGTCTCGATGGCGTGCTCGTCGCACATCCAGGTGATGGTGCCCTCGGCCCGCTCCCCGGCGAGCTTCAGCATCAGCGGCGCCAGTGCGGCGAGGTAGATCGGCACGGGCTCGGCACCGGGCACGCCGAGGAGCGACTCGACGGGGTAGAGCTCGCCCTCGTGGTGCACCCGGCCGCCCATGCCGGCCATGCCCCTCCCGGCGTTGGCGTCGGCCTGGGCCGCGTTCACCGCGTCGAGCACCTCGACGTACTCGCGCACGTGGTGGATCACGCCGGTGTAGTCGGCGCCGTACCAGCCCTCGGCCACGCTCTGGTGCGAGGGCCCGATGCCGAGAAGGAGCCGGCCGTCGCACGCGGCCTGGGCGGTGAGCGCGTGCTGCGCCATGGCGTAGGGGTGGTGCGACCACGTGGGCACCACCGCGGTGCCGAGCTCGATCCGCTCGGTCACCTGCCCGGCGAGCGCGACCGCGGTGAGGCCGTCGAGGCTCCACGGCACGTGCGGCACCCAGCCGGTGTGCAGCCCGTTCTCGTCGGCCCAGCGGGCGCGCTCGAGCAGTCCCGCGATGTCGGAGCCGGGCGGTGACGTCTCCGCGATGAACAGGCCGATCCTCATGTCTGGTGCCCCCTCGGTCGTGCGGCCCGCAGTCTGGCGCGCCGGCCGGGCCGCCGTCGTGCGGTGACCGACGGCACCCGGAACCGAGTGGTGTGAGTGAGCGCTCACTCAGGTATGGTGGCGGCCATGTCCGCCGCCACCACCGAGACGCGCCCGCGCGCCTCGGCCATGCCGCCCGACGAGCGCCGCGCCGCCATCGTCGCCGCCACCGTGCCGTTGCTCCTCGAGCACGGCAGCGCGGTGAGCACCCGCCAGATCGCCGAGGCCGCCGGCATCGCCGAGGGCACGATCTTCCGGGTCTTCCCGGACAAGCAGGCCGTCATCGCCGCCTCGGTCGAGGCCGCCTTCGAGAGCACCTGGTTCACCAAGAAGGTCGAGCTCATCGACCGCAACCAGCCGATGGAGGACCAGCTCGTCGAGGCCACCCGCCTCCTCCAGCGCCGCTTCTCGGTGATCTGGCACCTGCTGCCCGTCGCCCGCGAGGCCGGCGTGCTGCACCCCAACCCGCGCGGCCCGCTCGGCGTGCCCGCCCTCACCGAGCTGATCGCCCCCTACGCCGACCAGCTCCGGGTCGAGCCCGAGATCGCCGCCCGCCGGCTGCGCTCGCTCGCCCTCGCCACCAGCAACCCGGGCTTCGAGCCCGACGGACCGGTTCCCGCCGAAGAGCTCGTGTCGCTCCTGCTCGACGGCCTCCGACGCCCCACCAAGAGGAACGCCCGATGATCACCACCCCGACCGCACCCCGGGACGGCGCCCCGTGCTGACCCGACTCCTCCGCTCGCACCTCGTCCGGCCCTACCGGAAGATGCTCATCGTCCTGGTCATCCTGCAGGCGCTGCAGGCCGGCGCACAGCTGGTGCTGCCTGCCGTCAACGCCAGGATCATCGACAACGGCGTGCTCACCGGCAACACCAGCTACATCCTGAAGATGGGCACGCTGATGGTCGCCATCGCCGCCGGCCAGATGCTGTTCGCCGGCGCCGCCGTGTGGGTGTCGTCCCGCTCGGCCATGGGCTTCGGCCGCGACGTGCGCAGCGACCTCTTCCACCGGGTCACCGCCTTCTCGCAGCGCGAGGTCAACTCGTTCGGCGCACCGTCGCTCATCAACCGCATCACCAACGACGTGCAGCAGGTGCAGATCCTCGCGGTCATGACCTGCACGATGGCGATCACGGCACCGCTCACCGCCATCGGCGGCATCTTCATGGCGATGCGCGAGGACCTCGGCCTCTCGTCGCTGCTGCTGGTCAGCCTCCCCGTGCTGGTCGTCATCCTCATGGTGATGGTCTCCAAGATGGTGCCGAGCTTCCGCCTCATGCAGGAGCGCATCGACGGCGTCAACCGGGTGCTGCGCGAGCAGATCGTCGGCATGCGGGTGGTCCGGGCCTTCGTCCGCGAGCCCGAGGAGACCGCCCGCTTCGAGGTCGAGAACGCCAAGCTCACCGCCACGTCGCTCAAGACCGGCCGGCTCATGGCGCTGCTGTTCCCGATCGTCATGATCGTCGTGAACTGCTCGAGCGTCGCCGTGATCTGGTTCGGCGCCGGCCGCATCCAGGCGGGCAGCATGACCATCGGCGCCATGATCGCCTTCATCAGCTACTTCACGATCATCCTGATGTCGATCATGATGGCGACCTTCGTGGTGATGCTCGCCCCCCGTGCGGCGGTCAGCGCCGAGCGCATCGTCGAGATCCTCGACACCGAGCCCAGCGTCGTCGTGGCCGACGAGCCGGTCACCGAGGTGCACGGGTCGGGCACGCTCGAGCTGCGCAACGTCACCTTCGGCTACCCGGGTGCCGAGGCGCCGGTGCTGAACGACGTCTCGTTCACCTCGTCGCCCGGCAAGATCACCGCCATCATCGGCAGCACCGGCTCGGGCAAGACCACCCTCGTCAACCTGGTGCCCCGCCTGGTCGACGTCACCGGCGGCGCCGTGCTGGTCGACGGGGTCGACGTCCGCGAGCTCGAGCCCGACGCCCTCTGGGACCGCGTCGGGCTGGTGCCCCAGAAGCCCTACCTGTTCACCGGCACGGTGGCCTCGAACCTGCGCTACGGCGCCCCCGACGCCACCGACGAGGAGATGTGGGCCGCGCTGAAGGTGGCCCAGGCCGCCGACTTCGTCGAGGCCATGGGCGGGCTCGAGGCCCCCATCGCCCAGGGCGGCTCGAACGTGTCGGGCGGGCAGCGCCAGCGCCTCTCGATCGCCCGGGCCCTGGTGCGCAAGCCCGAGATCTACCTGTTCGACGATTCGTTCTCGGCCCTCGACCTGGCCACCGACGCCCGCCTGCGGGCCGCCCTGGTGCCCTGGACGGTGGGGGCCACCGTGGTGGTCGTCGCCCAGCGGGTGTCCACCATCATCAACGCCGACCAGATCCTCGTGCTGGAGGACGGTGAGACGGTCGGCCTCGGCACCCACGCCGAGCTGTTGAAGACCTGTCCGACCTACGCCGAGATCGTGGCGTCGCAGACCAAGCAGCAGGAGGCGGCGGCGTGAGCGGCAACGGCACGAACGGCACCAACGGCACCAACGGCAAGGGCGCCAACGGCAACGGCACCAACGGCAATGGCAACGGCAAGGCGCCCGACGACGGCGGCCAGCCCGTGACCGCGCCCCGGCCCACGATGGCGGTGCGCGGGGCCATGGCCCCCGGCGAGCAGAGCCGCGACTTCGGCCGGGCCGTCACCCGCGTGTTCGCCCGGCTCCGCCAGGAGCGCATGCACGTCTCCGGCGTGGTCGTCCTCGCCGTCATCGCGGTGAGCATGTCGGTGGTCGGGCCCAAGATCCTCGGCCACGCCACCGACCTCATCCTCAAGGGCATCCAGGGGGGCGGCATCGACTTCACCGCCCTGCACCTCACCCTCGCCCTCGCCGCTGGCCTCTACCTGGCGTCGGCCGGGCTCACCTACTTCCAGTCGTGGCTGCTCGCCGGCATCGTCCAGGGCGCGATGTCGCGGATGCGCAGCGAGGTCGAGGACAAGCTCAACGCGCTGCCGCTGTCGTACGTCGACCGCCAGGCCCGCGGCGACCTCCTGAGCCGGGTCACCAACGACATCGACAACATGTCGCAGAGCCTCCAGCAGACGCTGGCCAACATGCTCACCGCGGCGCTCACCATCATCGGCGTGCTCATCATGATGTTCACGATCTCGCCGCTGCTGGCGTGTGTGTCGGTCGTGGTGATCCCGATCACGATCTTCGTCACCCGCCAGTTCGCCAAGTACTCGCGCAAGCGCTTCGGGGCGCAGTGGCGCCACACCGGCGAGCTCAACGCCATGGTCGAGGAGTCGATCACCGGCCACGCCATCGTCAAGGCGTTCGGCCGCCAGCGCGAGGTCGAGCAGCGCTTCAGCGACACCAACGAGGAGCTCTACGACGCCAGCGCCCGGGCCCAGTTCAGCTCGGGTGCGCTCCAGCCGGTCACCCTGTTCATCGGCAACCTCAACTTCATCATCGTGGCCGTGTTCGGCGGCATCCGGGTGGCCAACGGTCAGATGTCGATCGGCGACGTGCAGGCCTTCATCCAGTACTCGCGCCAGATGCAGATGCCGATGGGCCAGCTGGCCTCGATGTTCAACGTCTTCCAGTCCGGCCTGGCCTCCGCCGAGCGGGTCTTCGACCTCCTCGACGCCGAGGAAGAGGTGCCCGACCACTACGCCGAGGGCCTGGTGGGCGAGCCCTCCGGTCGGGTGGCGTTCGAGGACGTGTCGTTCTCCTACTCCGAGGACCGTCCCCTCATCGAGGACCTCTCCTTCACTGCCGAGCCGGGCCAGACCATCGCCATCGTCGGCCCCACGGGCGCCGGCAAGACCACCCTGGTCAACCTGCTCATGCGCTTCTACGACGTCGGTGGTGGCCGCATCACCATCGACGGGCGCGACATCCGCGAGATGAAGCGGGCCGACCTGCGCTCGATGATGGGCATGGTGCTCCAGGACACCTGGCTGTTCGGCGGCACCATCCGCGACAACATCCTCTACGGCAACCCCGCCGCCTCCGAGGAGCGTCTGATGGAGGCGGCCCGCGCCACCTACGTCGACCGCTTCGTGCGCACCCTGCCCGAGGGCTACGACACGATCCTCGACGACGAGCACGGCACGGTGAGCGCCGGTGAGATGCAGTTGCTCACCATCGCCCGCGCGTTCCTCGCCGACCCGGCCATCCTCATCCTCGACGAGGCCACGAGCTCGGTCGACACCCGCACCGAGGTGCTGATCCAGGAGGCCATGAACGCGCTGCGGCAGAACCGCACCAGCTTCGTGATCGCCCATCGGCTCTCCACCATCCGCGACGCCGACACGATCCTGGTGATGGAGGACGGCCACATCGTCGAGCAGGGCGACCACGACGCGCTGCTCGAGGCCGACGGCGCCTACGCCCGCCTCTACAACGCCCAGTTCGCGGCCCCCGCCGCCGAGGTCGCCTGACCGCTCGACCCCTCTGGTACAGCACATCGCCTCTGGGCTCATGAACTGAACCAGAGGGGCTGAGCGTGGTGGTCAGGAGGTGGCGGAGGTGATCGCCCGCCACACCTTCTCGGGGGTGAGCGGCATGTCGAGGTGGCGCACGCCGAGGTGGGCGAGCGCGTCGATCACCGCGCTCTGCACCGCGGGCGTGGCGCCGATCGTGCCGGACTCGCCGATGCCCTTGGCGCCCAGCGGGTTCACCGGCGTGGGCGTCTGCAGCTCGATGCGCTCGAACGACGGCAGCTCGGCCGCGGACGGCAGCGAGTAGTCGGCGAAGGTGGTGGTGAGCGGGTTGCCGTCGTCGTCGTAGACGACCTGCTCGAAGAGGGCCTGGGCCGCGCCCTGGGCCAGGCCGCCGTGCACCTGGCCGTCGACCAGCAGCGGGTTGAGGATCACGCCGGCGTCGTCGCAGGCCACCATGCGCAGCAGGTCGACCTTGCCGGTGTCGGCGTCGACCTCGACGACCGCCACGTGGGCCCCGAACGGGAAGGTCGGCCCGGGGGCGGCGAAGTCGGAGACGGCCAGCATCGGCTCGGCGCCGTCGAGGGTGAGGGCGACGTCGTCCCAGCCGACCGACACGGCCGGGCTGCCGACCACGTGGAAGCGGCCCGACCCGGCGTCGAGGACCACGTCCTGAGGGGCCGCCTCGAGCAGGTCCGCGGCGCGCTCGGTGGCCATCTCGACGAGCATCCCCGAGGCCACGTGCACCGCCGAGCCGGCGATCTGCAGCGAGCGCGAGCCACCGGTGACCTCGCTGCTCGGCACCAGGTCGGTGTCGCCGTAGACGACCTCGACGCGGTCCATCGGGATGCCGGTGCGGGCCTCGACGAGCATCGCCCACGCGGTGACGTGGCCCTGTCCGTAGGGGGTGGAGCCGGTGACGACCCGTGCGCCCCCGTCGGGCAGCAGCTCGACCGAGCCGTACTCGGGGCCGCCCATCACGCCGGTGATCTCGACGTAGCAGCTCACGCCGATGCCGAGCAGGCGGCGGTCGCCCTCGGCCCGGCGGCGCGCCTGCTCGGCCCGCAGCTGCTCGTAGCCGGCGGCCTCGAGCGCCTTGTCGATGGCGGTGCCGTAGTCGCCCGAGTCGTAGACGGTGCCGGTGGGCGTCGTGAACGGGAACGCGTCGGGCGCCACCACGTTGCGGCGCCGCACCTCGGCCGGGTCGAGCCCGGCCTCGGCGGCGAAGAGGTCGATGGCGCGCTCGATGGCGGCGGTGGCCTCGGGCCGGCCGGCGCCGCGGTAGGCGCCGGTGGGCGTGGTGTTGGTGGCCACCGAGCGGCTCGAGAACTCGACCGAGGGGATGTCGTAGACGCCGCTGGCCATGATGCGACCGGCGAAGGGGAGGATGGCGCCCATGTGGGGGTAGGCGCCGCCGTCCTGGAGGATCTCGAGGCGGTAGGCGAGCAGCTGCCCGTCCCTGGTGCCGCCGAGGGTGACGGTCTGGACCTGGCCGCGGCCGTGGCCCATCGACACCATGTTCTCCGAGCGGGTCTCGCTGTAGCGCACGGGCCGACCGGTGCGGCGGGCCAGCTCGGCGGTGAGCAGGGCCTCGGCACCGGGCTGCGACTTGGCGCCGAACCCGCCGCCGACGTCGGGGCAGATCACCCGCACGTGGTCGGGCTCGAGGCCGTAGAC
>CAMFLJ010000063.1 GCA_945957335.1 uncultured Actinomycetes bacterium
GTATAAGAGACAGGATCACCCTTCCGCTGGGCACCGTCCGACCCTCGGCGACCGCTTCGGCGACGCCGCGCCGGGGCCCGAGGTGCAGGCTGGGACTGCTCCCCTGGCACCGGCGCGTCGTCGAGCGCGGCCTCCGACATCAGGGCGCGTCGTCCCCGACGACCTTGGTGCGCTTACCGACCAGCATCGCCATTCGGCCGAAGACCAGGAGGCAGATGGCCCAGAAGATCATGGGGAGCGGCGAGCTGCCGGTGAACGGCAGCTGGCCGGCCGTCGTCACGGGCGAGGCCGCCGAAGGCGTGCCACCGGTGGTCGTCGCCGTGCTGCCCTCGATGGTGATGTCGGCAGAGCTGCCCATCGGCCCACCGGTCGAATCGAGGCCGAGCGCGACGAGGGTGTGGAACCCGGGCTGGGTGTCGGCGGGGATGGTCACAGCCCCATTGATGTCGCCGTTGGCGTCGGCGGTCAGGGTCCCGATCAGGATGGGCTCTGAGTGGAGGTAGATGTCGACCGGGGCGGAGGGCTGCCAACCGCTGGCCTGGATCGTGACCGAGTCTCCAGCGTTCGCCGTGTCCTGGGACAGCGTGAGCGGTGGTCCGACCTTCACCACGATCGTGCTGCTCGTGGTGGTCGTCGAGCCGTCGGCGGTGGTCGTGGTGGTGGAGCCGCCGTCGGTGGTGGTGGTCGTGGAGCCGCCGGTGGTGGTCGTGGTGGTGGCCGGCGACGAGGTGTGCCACGTGAGCTGGGCCGGGCCACCGGCGGCGTCGCTGGCGATGGTGATGCCGGTGCTCCAGTAGGTCTTGGTCATCCCCGCACCGGTGCCCTGCGTGCAGGCGATGCCCACCAACCAGTCACCCGCGCTGAAGTCGCTCGGCAGGTTGTACTGGAAGGTGAAGGTGCCCGGCAGCTGCGTGATCACGCCTGTGGTGATGTCGGTGAGGCCGTTCACGAGGCTGTTGCCATTGGCGTCGATCAGTGGCTGGCCGACCGCCGGGCCGGTCGACTTGAACATGAGGCCGTCGAGGCTGGTGCCGGACGGCACCACGAACGACTGCACCCGGTAGTTGCCGGTGGCGCTGTCGCCGGGGCAGGCGAGCGGAGCGCCGTTGGCGAAGCTCACCGTGAAGGTGTCGGCGCTCGAGCCCGATGTCGGGTCGAGCACCACCGTGCCGTTGTTGGTCGCGGCCCCGGCGGGCGTCCCGCCGGTGATCGCCACGTAGCCACTCAGCAGCAACATGCAGGCCGAGGCGATCGCCGCCACGCGCGTGCCCAGGAGGGCGAGGCGCCGGACCGCCGGGTTCTCGAAGTTCATCGGGACTCCTTGGTGGGGGTAGGGGTGCGCCGACGGAGAACGATCAGGGCGATCGCGATGACGGCGAGGACGATGACCACGACGACGGCGATGCCGCGCCACGGCGAGGAGGACGAGGACGACGCTGCGGACGCGGCGCTCGAGCCGGTGGCCGTCCAGTGGATCTGGGCCGGTTGGTCGGAGCTGTCCCGGGTGAGCTCGACGGTGATGTCCCAGTAGTTGGTGGTGGTGTTGTAGAGGGTGCAGGCGATGCCCATGCGGTGGGGTCCGGGCTGCAGGTCGGTGGCCGCGTAGGTGGCGAACGACAGCTGCGGAGGGTCCGGGATGATGCCGGGCTGGCCGGGCGCGGTGTTGATCTCGGTCAGTGCCTGGACGTACTGGTTGGTGTCGACGTTGTAGAGGGCGATCTGGCTGTCACCGGCAGGACCGATCGAGCGCCACACGATCGCCCCCGGGTCGTCCGTCGCCGGGATGAGGAAGCTCTGGATGCGGTAGTTGTCGTTGGCGCTGTCGCCCGGGCAGGCGGCGCCCTCGGGCAGGTCGAGCGTGAAGGTGGTGTCGCTCCCGCCCTCGGTGACCGGCTTCGAGCTGTCTGCACTGGAGACGATGGCCACGTCGCCCGAGCGGGTGGCAGCGCTCTGCGCGACGGCCGAGTCGGTGCCGGCGAGAGCGACGACCACGACGAGGAGCACCGGCACCATCAGCGCCGCGAGGGCACGCGGGGCCACGAACGGTCGAGGGGCGCTCACGAGGCCGCCCCGCTCGCGGCAGCCCCGGCCTTCGTGGCCTTGCGCGGCCACTTGGTGATCTCGAGGGCGATGAGGGTCGCGATCACGCCGAGCGCCGCCAGCCCTGGGATGAAGAAGCGGTTGCGGGCGAGCGCCAGCACCGGGGTGAGCGGCCCGGCGTCAGGGGTGCCGGTCGCGGCCTCCACCACCGGGACGCTCTCGGCGGCGACGACGGGCGTCGTGGTCGGGGTGGTCCGCTTCGCCGTCGGCGAGGCCGACGGGTTGCTCGAGCCCCCGGCGGGGAACGTGCCCGAGGAGGTCTCGGTGCCGGCCGGGTCGGCGGGCGGGGCGGTGAGGGTGCGCACCGTGGTGGCCGCCGCCGCCGTGACGGCGGTGAGGGCGTCGGGCAGCGGCGCGTAGCCCGGCGGGAGCTGGCCGATCTGGAGGCCGGGCACCTGGCCGTCCCCGGCCGCGTAGTCGAGGAAGGCGGCGTACTGCTCACGGGCGGTCGCGTCGAGGTCGAGCGGTCGGATCTGCGCGTAGGCCAGCTGGGACAGCGGGTAGGCCCCGGCGACGGCAGCGGTCGGATCGGGGACGAGCATCTTGGAGCCCTCGGCCGGCTTCATGGCGGAGAGGGCGGAGGTGAGGCCCTGCTGGTCGGGGGCGACGAAGGCCCGCGACCCACCGTCGTCACCGGCCCGGCTGAGCCGAGCGGTCTGCAGGCCGAACAGCGACGCCGAGGCGCTGTCGGTGAGGGTGAGGATCGAGCGGCGGCCGAGCACCTGGGGCACGTCTCGCGTCCAGGCCTGGTCGGGCGACAGCGCGAACGCATTGGTGGCCACCTTGGCGCCGTCGTCGGCGACGCGGGTCACCCGGGCCCCGTCGCGCATCGTCTGCTGGTACGGCATCCAATCGGTGCCGCACAGCAGGGGCGGCTCGACGCCGGTGGGAAGCGTCGGCGCGTCGTAGCACCGCGGATCGCTCTTGGGGATGTTCTCCGGGGGGCCGTCCGCGGCGAACGCCACGCCGGTCGAGTTGTTCTCGGCCTTGGTCGCGTACACCGGGTTCACCTTCATCCCCCACTGGTCGGGGGTGCCGTCCAGCCACGCCTTGGCCTCGGGGTCGGCGAGGATCCACTCCCAGACCGCCCGGGCGGTGTCGGAGTTCTTGGCCTGGACGAGCAGGCCGCTGAAGTTCTTCGAGTAGCCGGCGGCGAGGAGCTCGAACTCGGGGTTGAACCGCAGGAAGTCGGGGTCGGTCGACAGGTCCGACGGGTTCTTGGCCTCCCACGGGTAGCCGGCCGGCGTGATGATGTCGACCTGCGAGCGGTACGACTGGGTCAGCAGCTTGGCCACGAGGCGGGGGCTCAGGTTCAGCTCCGCCACGCGGACGCCGGCCAGGTCCTGCTCCTCCTGGGGGCTCGTCAGCAATGGGTTCCGCTCGACGTTGAAGCCGATGACGACGCCCGACAGGGTCACGGGCGCGTAGACGGTAGGGTCGGCCGCGGACTCCTGCGACGGGTCGATCGGTCTGGAGGTGACGGCCATGCCGGGCGAGCCGACGGTGGGCGACACGATCTGCTGGCGGGCCACCGGGTCGGCCAGGGTGGCGTACACGTACGGGGGCGAGTCGGCGGTGGAGCACAGCACCGGCTGCCAGCTGGTGATCGCGGGGACGATGAGCTCGGTGCCGGCGATGCGGCGCTCGTCGGCCCCGAGGCGGCACGGGCTGTCGACCGGGTTGAAGCCGAGCGGGATGGCGATGCGGTTGGCCCACGCCTCGGGGGCGAGGGGCGAGGTGACCACGCCGAAGGCATCCGCGTTCTGGGCGAACGGGGTGCCCGCGTTCTCCGCGGTCGGGTCGCTCCGGGGCACGATCACCAGCCAGCACTTCGGCAGCTTCGGCGAGCCCCCGGCGACGGGCTCGACCTTCTGGCCGCAGCCCAGACCGGGCGCCTCGAGGCCCGTCGCCACCTGGAACAGCTCGGCGCCCTCGCCCTGGACGTCGGTGGCCGCCGCCGGGATCTCGTTGGTGGTGACCACGTTGAAGTAGGGGTTCAGCCAGTAGTTGCCACCCTCGACGGCGGGGTTGAACTTGGGGTCGGTGTGGGCGCCGATCACCGTGCCGTCGACGGCCTTGAAGGCCCGCCACACGTTGGTGGTGGTCGGGTCGAGCACGCCGACGCCGGTCGAGTAGTTGGGCCACCCCTGGCGGGAGATGACGCGGCTGGTGCTGAACCCGTTCGGGAACGCGGAGCTGTTGACGCCGCCGTACACCGCGGTCGACGCGCCCGCCTCGCACTGCTCGGGCGCAGGCCCGGGGTTGGTGGCCACCGTGCCGTCGTCGTCGCCCCAGCACTGCATGATCTGGAGGTAGTTGCGCCCGAAGCGACCGGGGCCCTGCCCGGTGGGCACCCCGCCCGCCCAGGTGATCGACACGGCCTGGTTCACCAGGTTCTGGGTCTGGTTGACGGTGATCTCGAGGCTCGAGAAGGCGCCACGGCCCTTGACCGTCACCTGCGAGTCGGTCGCCGGGAGCGACGTGTCGGTGCCCTGGCTTCCCGGCGTCGCCGCCGCCTCGGAGCGACCGGGCACGGTGACGAGGACCAGCGAGAGCACGAAGACGATGGTCATCGCGTTGCGGGCCTGGCGGAGCCGTCGGCGCGACCTCTCGTTGCGGTCGACGAGCGGGTTGCCCGTCACGGCGCGCCCTGCTTGTTCGAGAGGTTGCGCCACATCACGGCCGGCACGAAGACGAGGGCGAGCACGAGCGCGCCGATCAGCACGGCGAGGGTCTGGGCCGAGCCCCAGCCGCTGTCGCCCTGGAGGGTGGTGGGGCTGGCGCTCGCCAGCTCGGTGCTGGCCTTGCCGGAGCTGCCGTTGGCGACGGTGCACTCGCCGGTGTCGGGGTCGCAGACGGTCGCCGAGGTCGTGTTGCCGGCCGTCGTCGCCTCCGTTGTCGATCCGGTGGCCGCCGCGCCGGACGAGCCGTCGCCCCCGCCGCCGTCACCTCCACCGCTGACCGGCGTGTCCTGGTCGGCAGCGCCACCACTGCCCTTGGCGCACTGGGTCTGGCCGATCTTGTCGCACTCCGACGGGAACGGCGCCGTCTCGGCCAGCAGGTTCTTGCCATCCGGCGAGAACGTCGGGTTGTTGCACGAGGCCACGTTGATGTTCTGCACCTCGGCGCCCGGGATCTTCTTGATCTGGTCGAACGAAGCGCTCACCAGGTTGATCGGCATCGGCGAGTAGCCGAGCGACGCCGACTGGTTCTGGCCCTGGCACATCGCGTAGTAGGAGAACGCGCTCAACGTGCGCCCCTTCGCCTCGTTGAACTGGCCCTGCACCTTGGTCGGCAGGATCAGGTACGAGTACGACGAGAGCTGGTAGTTGCGGGGGTCGGCGTCGGAGTACACGCCGTCGAGGTTCTGGGTGAGGTAGTCGTCGCCCGGGGCCGTGTTGATGCGGGCCTGCAGAAGCGAGACGGCCACGTTCTGCGGGGTCGGCTCGGTGTAGTAGCCGGCGTTGTTCAGCACCTTGGCCACGGGGAAGCCGGCGCCGATGGCGTAGGAGTAGTTCACGTAGCCGATGGCGCCCTCGGCGAAGCCCTGGGTCACGTACCCGGTGATCCCGAGGTCGCCCGACTGGGCGATCATCCCGGGGATGGTCGGGTAGAAGGACGTCTCGCCGCACTTGGGCGCCCGACCCGAGCGCTGGCAGTAGTCGTTCCAGAGCGCCCCGTGCTGCTTGATCATCCAGAGGCTGAACTGCGCGGTCGAGCCGGAGCCCTCCGAGCGCACGACCGGCACGACCTTCTTGTCGGGCATCTTCAGGCCGGGGTTGTCGGCCTGGATCGCCGGGTCGTTCCAGTTGGTGATGACCCCGGTGAAGATCTTGGTGACGTTCTCGCCGGAGAGCCGCAGGTTCGTGACCCGCTGACCGTTGATCTTCAGGTTGTAGATGAACGAGGTGCCGCCGGCCGTGATCGGCATGTAGGCGTAGCTGCCCGCCGCCGGGTTCTCGGGGGCCGAGCCGTCCTCGGGCTGGAACTGGAACGGGATGTCGGAGGCGGCGAAGTCGACGGTGCCGTTCAGGAAGTTCTTGCGGCCCGAGGTCGAGCCGCTCGGGTTGTAGTCGACGGTGATGCCGAACTGCTTCACGTTGACGCGCATGGCGTCCATGAACCCGGCAGACCACGAGGAGCCCTCGCCCGAGATGCGGGTGTAGCTCGCCTGCGCCCCGGCGGGGTGCAGCGTCAGGAGAAGGATCGCACCGACAGCCGTGATGGCGGCTGCGAGGGTGGCGAGGCGCGCGCGGCGCGGGGTCATGGCGAGGACTCCTGGTGGGGCACGGGGGGAGGTGGGAGCGCGTCGGCCTCGGCGCCGAGGATCGCGGGCGCGAGGGTGGGCTCGGCCGGCGCATGGCGGGCGTCGAAGCGGGCCAGGTCCTTGCGCGACCGCGCCCGCACGCGCTTGGCCTGACGGCTGCTGAGCTGCCCGGCCTGGCGCCCACCCAGGAGGCGAGCGATGAAGAACAGCACGAGGACCAGGATCATCAGCACCGCGGCGGTGGCGAAGCCGCGCTGGATCAGCGACTGCTGCGGCGACTTCACGAAGTAGTAGGTCGACAGCGACAGCGTCACCATCGGGTTGTGGAGCGGGTCGTTGTTGATGGTCGCCGTGTAACCCGCGGTGAGCAGCACCGGCGCGGTCTCGCCGATGCCGCGGGCGATGCCCAGGATGACCGCGGTCGCCAGGCCCGAGCGGGCCGTGGGGAGCGTGACGTTGCCCACCGTGCGGAACTGCGGCGCACCGAGGGCGAACGACGCCTCCTTGAGGTTGCCGGGCACCAGCCGCAGCACCACGTCGGCCGAGCGGATGATGATCGGCAGCATCATGATGCTGGTGGCGATTGCGGCAGCCAGACCGGACCGCTCGAAGCCGAGGATCAGGATCCAGGTCGCGAAGATGAACAGGCCGGCGAGGATCGATGGGAGCGCCGTCATGGCGTCGACGACAGTGCGGACGAACTGCGAGAAGCGGTTCAGCACCTCGTTGAGGAACACCGCAGCGGCCAGACCGAGCGGCACCGTGATGGCGATGGCGATGCCGATGATGATGAGCGTGCCGAGGATGGCATGGCCGATGCCGCCCTGGCTGAGCGGGTCGGTGGGGCCGGTCGTGCTCATGTCCTGGGTGTAGAAGTTCCACCGGAACAGCACGCCCCAGCCCTTGGCGAGCGTGTAGAAGATCACCGAGAACAGCGCGATCCCTGCGAGCAGCGCGGTCGACAGCATGACGGCCGACATGACCTTGTCGACGACCACCGGGCGGGTGTCGTCGAGCGACACCAACAGGCCGTAGACGACGAGGAACATCAACCAGGCCACGACCACGAAGCCGAGGGTGCCGGACAGCGGAGCGAGGACCCCGAACAGCAGGAACGTGATCGAGGCGCTGCTGATGAGCGCGCCCACGAGGTTCATGAGGTCGGCCCGCGAGAACCCACTGAGGGTCCGCAGCCGGTTCGGCGGCACCGAGGTCGCGACGACGTCGGGAAGGGTCGTGCCCCCGCCGGTCGGCCGATCGACGACGGCAACGTCCTCCGCGGTCTCGACCGCCCCGGTCGACTCCTCGACCACCGTCATCCGTCGGACTCCGCGCCGGACCGCGACCGGGCGACGAACCAGGACGCGGTGAAGTTCACGATGAGAGTGATGGCGAAGAGGGCCAGGCCGGCGGCGAAGAGCGCCGAGAGGCCGAAGCCCGAGGCCTCGGAGTACTGGTCCGCGATCAGCTTCGAGACGGTGTTGCCACCCGACTCGAGGATCCTGAACTTCAGGTCGAACGAGGCCGACAGGATGAGCGCGACCGCGATCGTCTCGCCGAGGGCTCGACCGAGGCCGAGCATGGTGCCACCGATGATGCCGCCGCGGGCGAACGGGAGCGAGACGATCCGGATGACCCCCCAACGCGTGCCACCGAGGGCGTAGGCACCCTCGCGTTCACCGATCGGCACCTGGGAGAAGACCTCGCGCATGACCGACGTCTGGATGGGCATCACCATCAAGGCGACCACGACCCCAGCCACGAAGATCGACGCGGTGTAGACCGTGAGCGAGCCGTTCGGGTTGCTCGGATCCGCCCCGTTCACCGAGAACCACGGCATCCAGCCCAGCCAGGTGTTGATCCACCGGGCGACGTTCACCGCCATGCCCTGGAAGAAGTACGCGCCCCAGAGGCCGTAGACGATCGATGGCACCGCGGCCATCAGGTCGACCATGCCGACGAGGAACCCGCGCACCTTGGCGGGGGCGATGTTCGTGATGAAGAGCGACGTCCCCATGGCGATCGGCATGGCGACGCCCACCGCGACGAGGGCCACCAGGCCCGTGCCCAGCATGATCGACGCGATGCCGAACTTGCCGCGGTCGGTCTCCCACTCGGAGGTGGTCAGGAAGCTGGCACCCTGGGCCCGCAGGGCGTCGAGGGCCTCGAAGGTCAGGAACACCCCGACGGCGACCATGATGAACAGCACCACGAGGCCCGAGAGGTACGAGCTCCCGAGGAAGACGCGGTCGCCCTTCACGCGGTTGTTCGAGATGCGCCGCGGCTCCGGCGCACGGGGCTCCGGGGGCGGGCCCTGGCGGACCTTCGTGAGCGCGCCGGGACCGGGTGCCCCGGGAGCGAGCTCCTCGACGACGGTCATCGATCAGCCCAGCCAGGCGAGGAGGACGACGAGCACGATGAGGACCGCCAGCAGCGGCAGGATCACGTCGAGGTGCAGCAGCCGCCGCCCGGCCGACGGACGATCGACAGGCGTGGCCGGCTCGACGGGCGCCGCCACCTGCGCAGGAGCAGCGACGGGCAGGGGCACCAGGGCAGCGGATGCAGGGGATGCAGGGGCAACCGGCTGGACAGCGGCAGGGAGCACGGGGGCCTGCGGTGACGCCAGGACCAGCGCCTGCTGGAAGGTGCCGTCGGGTGCCTGGATCAGCACGGTGTTGTAGGCGGCGGCGAAGGGGGCGGCGCCGAAGGGGCTGGCGACGACGGGGCCCGGGAACGACTCGGGGGCGCCGGGCGGCGGCACCGTCGGCACGGGCGACGAGGGCGGTCCGGTGAAGGGCAACGGCGCGGGCGGCGGGTAGGACGCCGCAGGCGGGAGCACCGGCTCGTCCTCGGGCAGATCCTCGGGCGGGGAGGACGAGGCCGACGCCGACGCCGTGGCCAGGACGGGCCCGACGGCCATGGCGGCGACGACCGACTGCAGGTGGGCCCGCGCGCCTTCCAGCTCCGTGTCAGCGTCGGCACGGGCGGCCGCCACGATGTCGTGAGCCTGCTCACGAGCAGCGGCGAGCGCGACCTCCCGCTGTCGCTCGGCCTCCTCGATCTCGGCGGTGATCTGGGCCATGCGGGCGTCGCGCTCCGCCGTGATCACGGAGTCGTCGTGCAGCACCAAGGCCGTCTCGGCCTGCTCGGCAGCGCGCTCGGCGGCGCGTGCCCGGAGCCTGAGGCTGGCCAACTGGCCTCGTGCAGCCCGCAGCACCGGATCGACCGACTCCGCCCGAGCGAACGGCGCGCGCTCGAGGCGGGCGAGCGGTCGCGACACCACCGGGCGGGGGAGCTCGGGCACGAGCGTCGGCGTCGACTCAATCGGCACCGGTGCCTCCCTGCTCGACGTGCGGGGCGAGCGACGACGCAGCACCACGCACCGTCGACGCCTCGGTGTGGGCGGCCTCGCGGATGCGGGCGGCCTCGGTCTCCGCCTCGGCCCGGATCGCGGCAACGGCCTCGTCGCGTTCGCGGTCGATGCGGGCCAGCTCGGTGCGCGCGGCCACGACGACCGCCCCCAGACCCGCTTCGAGCTGCGCGGTTCGCTCCGCGAGCGCGGTCTCCGCCTCCACGGTCCGCCGCTCGGCGTCGGCGATCTCCTCGTTCAGCCGCGCGCGCTCCACCAGGTGGCGCTCCACCGAGTCACGGTCGTAGGACGGGTGCCAGTCGATGCCGTCGAGCTCTCCACCGGAGGTCATCTGGCGATCCTCGACGAGGAGCACATCGGGGACGGAACCGGGATGCGCACCGTTGCCATTGGGCACATTGCCGTGGACCGACCCGTTCCCGTTGTGGTTCCCATGGTTCCCGTTCCCGTTCATCGGGGCACCGGACAGCACGCCGCCGGTCAGGTCGATGGTGTGATCGTCAGCGGTCACGAGTCCTCCTTGGCGCTGCGCCGCAGGAACCGACCGCGCGACCTGCGGTCGCGGTCGGCCTCCTGCCAGAACGTGTCGAAGGCGGCGGCCGACTGCTCGCCCGACTGCGGCTCGCCGGCGCCGTCCTCGGCGACGAGCGTCGCCACTGCGGTCGGCTGCAGCCGCTCGAACCTCTCGGGTGATGGGAGCGAGGAGGTCGGGACGATCACCGGTTGCTCCCCGGACGCCTGCATCGAGGGCTCGGAGCGCTGCCGCACACCATGGTCGTTCTCGACAGCTCGACGGGCATCCGCGAGGGCCGACTCCCGCGAGCGGGGCATGTGCCCGGCGCCGACCCGGAGCCAGAGCTCGCCGGCGGTGGGCGGGGCCACGACGTGGTGACCCGGCCAGGGCCGACGGGTGGCAGGGACATGGCTGGCGTCGAGCCCGGCCTGACGCAGGTCGTCGAGGCACTCGGCGACGGCCTGGGCCACCTTCTCGTCGGCCTGGCGCCGCGCGGCGGCCAGGGCCTCGTCGCAGGAGCGCACGGCCCGCTCGATCATGGAGTCGACGACCGAGAGGAGGTCAGAGGGGATGACGTCACCCTCGTACCCGGCCTGGTGCTCGACCAGGCGGGCCTCGGCGGTGTCACGGCGACGGACGGCCGACCGGGCGGTGAGGCCGAGACGGGCCAGCTCCGAGCGCCGACGCGCCAGGATCTGGTCGATCTGGGCCGCGCCGGCATCATCGGTGGCCAGGCGCGCACCAGGCACGGGGTGATCGGGTGGCGTCACGGAGCGGACGGTACGGGTGCGCTCTGACGGGGGATTGAACCGGAGGTGAACGCACGAGGAGCCGCAGGCGACTTCTTCGTCGGCGCACTTCAGGCCGGCGTTACGACGGCCGAACGGCGGTCCCGATGACCGAGGGCCCTCCCCCGGGGGCGCGCGTGGTTGTCGCGCCGTGCCTCCAGCGATAGGTTCTAGATACCCCCCGGGGTATCTAGAACAGGGAGCCAGTCATGTCGATCAGCGCCGACCCGCCCGACGCGCACTCCGCGCCGGTCCACCCGGACCACGACCTCGCCCACACCGACGCCGGGCACCAGCCGTGGTTCGCCCGCCTCGGCCGGTTCGCCGGTCGTCGGCGGCGGCCGGTCATGGTGGCCTGGCTCCTCGTGGCCCTGCTGGCCGCCCCTCTCGCCCTCACCGTCGGCAACGCCCTCTCCGGCGCCGGCTGGGAGGCGGGGGGCTCGACCTCGGTCAAGGTGCGAGACGAGCTGCGGCGTGACTTCCCCCAGGTCGGGGCCGAGTCGGCCGTCGTGGTCGTCCACCAGGGCACACCGGTGAGCCAGGATCCGGCCGCGGTGCAACAGCTCGTCGCCTCGCTCGCGACCGCCCCCGGCGCCGCCCAGGTCGTCGATCCGCTCACCGTGCCCGCCGAGGCCGGCCTGGTGTCGCAGGACGGCATGACCATCCTGATCCCGGTCGACCTCCGGGCCTCGACCGACGCCGACCGGCCGAAGTCGGCCGGGGAGCTCATCGGCTTCGTCCGTGACCAGAAGCTCCCCGACGGCGCCACCGCCGAGGTCACCGGTGAGTGGGCGGTCTGGAGCGACTTCAACCAGGCCAACGAAGAGGCGCTGCACTTCGCCGAGCTCCTCTCCGGAGTTCCGACGGTGATCCTGCTGATCGTCGCCTTCGGTGCGCTGATCGCCGCCGGCCTGCCCCTCGTCCTCGCGGTCGGCGGCATGGCGGTGAGCTTCGCCGTCCTCCACCTCATCGGCCTGGGCACCCCCACCTCGGTGTGGTCGATGAACTTCTCGATGATGATCGGCCTCGCCGTCGGCATCGACTACAGCCTGTTCATCGTCTCCCGGTACCGGGAGGAGCGCGAGGACGGCAAGAACGCCGTCGAGGGCATCGCCGCCACCCTCAACACCGCGGGCAAGGCCGTGTTCCTGTCCGCTCTCGCCGTCGTGCTCTCGCTGGCGGCCATCTTCCTCGTGCCGGTGATGGTCTTCCGCTCGATGGCCCTCGGGATGATCCTGTCGGTCGTCGCCGTGGCCTTCGCATCCCTCACCCTGCTCCCTGCAATCCTCGTCGCGCTCGGCGACCGGGTGCTGGTGAAGAAGGAGAAGGACCACGACCGCGGCGCCGAGGGCCGCTGGGCCCGCTGGACGGGCAAGGCGCTGAAGCGACCGGGGATCACCCTCGCCGTCGGGCTGACCCTGCTGCTGGCCCTCGCCGCCCCCGCCATCGGGATGAAGCTCGGCATGCCCGGTGCCCGCGTCGTCGACAAGGGCCGCTCGAGCCGCGACGGCTACGACCAGCTCGTCGCCGCCTTCGGACCCGGTGCGGCCGCCCCGATCATGGTGACCGTGCCCGCCGGCGAGGCCCCGCAGGTCGTCGCCATCGCCCAGGCCGACGCCAACGTGATCGACGCCCGCGTCGTGGCCGAGCCCGCCGCCAGCGGCCGCACGGTCGTGCGCATCACCCCGGGCACCCCCGTCGACGACCAGGCCACCATGGACCTCGTCACGCGGATGCGTGAACAGGTCGGCGCCGCCGTGCCCGACGCGCTCGTGGGCGGCCCGGCGTCACAGAACCACGACCTCACCGATGTGCTCATCGGGCGCGCGCCGCTCGCCATCGGGCTGATCATGATCGTCGCCTTCGTGATGCTCCTCGTGGTGTTCCGGAGCCTCACGATCGCCCTGATGTCGATCTTCCTGAACCTGGTCAGCGTGGCTGCGTCGTTCGGCTTCGCCACGATCGTGTTCCAGCACGGCATCGGTGCCGGCCTGCTCGGCATCGAGCACCAGGGCTTCGTCGACGCCTGGGCACCGTTGTTCTTCTTCGCCCTGCTGTTCGGGTTGTCGATGGACTACAACCTCTTCCTCCTCGCCGCGATCCGCGAGCGCTACGAGGACACCGAGGACACCCAGGCCGCGATCCGCGACGGCATCGCCCGCACCGGCCGACCGATCACGAACGCCGCGATCATCATGATCGTGGTCTTCATCGCCTTCGGCGTGACCGGCCCGATCCCGCCGACCGAGCTCGGCGTCACCCTGGCGCTGGCTGTGCTGCTCGACGCGACCGTGATCCGGATGATGCTCGTGCCGTCGCTGATGGGCCTGCTCGGCGACCGCAACTGGTGGCTGCCGGGATGGCTCGAGCGACGCCTGCCGAAGGTCGAGTTCTCCCACTGACCCGGCCCGCCGGGGGACGTCATCCGCAGCGGTCGCGGGTGGCGCCCCTCGTTGCGCTCGGCGTCGCAGAGACGCTGCACTGCTCACCAGGAGTTCCCCGACCGTTCCGCTGGCGGCCAGTGGAGCGACTCGGTCGTCGGTGATGCTGAGGCCCGGGCACGACCAGCCCGGCGTGCCGAGAGGAGCGTGACCATGTCACCCGCAACCATCTCGCACGCTGACGACCAGACCCTGGCCTCCTTCGAGCTCTCCACCCACCTCGAGCAGCTCGCGTCCATCAGGATCGTCGATCGACGCCAGTTGACCGAGGTGTGGTTGGAGGTCCGCCGATGTGACAGCGCCGCACTCGACGCCCTGGAGGGCGAGCTGCGCCAGCTGTACCTCCCGATCGTCCAGGAGCGACGGCGCCCCTCCCCCGCCGATGACCTGCGGTCGCCTCGCGAGCTCGCGATTGCGACAGCGAGCCTGCGGGTCGCCATCCACCGTCGGATCATGGTCCTGCACCTGGTGGCGGTCGGGTGCGAGCGGCGCCGGACGATCCGTCCCTGACGCCGGCGACGGTGGGACCGCGAGCTCTCGGCGACGCCCGTCCCTCGCCCTGTCAGGCCGCCACACCCTCGAAACCGAGCGTGCGGTGAACGCGAGGTAGATTGCCGACGAACTTCTCCGCGACACCTTTACGGGCTCCCGGGTCGCTCCGTATCGTCCCGGCTCCGCCCGGTCGACGATCTGGGACGAACGTCGACCGGCAACCGGGCGGGCCGGGCCGCAACACCGGGCCCGCCCGCCGCTCCCTCGGCGACGACCGGACGCCGCCTGGAGACCATTGCGGCGGTCTCCGGGTGCGGAGCGTTCGCGCTCTGGTTCCTCTCGAGTTCACCTCCGCGGCATGGCATGGACACCAACGCGTCGACTCGGTGCGCGACGGTCGCGAGGAGATGCAGATCCACGAACGCTCGTTGGCCGCGACGAAGAGGATCGCGCTGGTCGCCCATGACAACGAGAAGCGCAACCTCCTGGCCTGGTGCGCGGCCAACCGCGACGAGCTCGCCCGCCACGAGCTGTACGGCACCGGCAACACCGGCCAGCTGATCGCCACCGAACTGGGGCTCGAGGTCCACCGCCTCCGCTCGGGACCACTCGGCGGCGACCAGCAGATCGGCGCCCGCATCGTCGAGGGG
>CAMFLJ010000064.1 GCA_945957335.1 uncultured Actinomycetes bacterium
GGCGCGGCACCTGCCTCAGGGGGGGGGGGCGGGCGCACCGTCCGCGTCCGTCGACGGTCAGGGCGTGCTCGGCGCGGCCGGGCTGGCCGGGTCCGGCGAGTCGACGGTGACGGGACCGACCACGGCACCCTCACCGGCCGCGGACTCGTCCTCCTCCTCCGCCACGCGGGCCATCTCGAGGTCGAAGAACCGGGCGACCTTGGGGAACCGCCGGGGGATGCGATGCAGCACCGGCAGCGAGAAGACGAGGTTGGAGACGCTGCCCACGCGGTCGTAGATCACCGCGTCGAGGATCAGGCTCGACACCATCAGGCGCCCGATCAGGAACATGTAGCCGAGGGCGGCCACCGACACGCCGAGGGTGCCACTCATCGCGGTGGAGTGCTCGAGGCGGGTCGGCAGGTAGAACTGCATCACCCACTGGAGCCCGGCGAGCGCGGCACCGACCAGCACGGCCCCCGGCAGCAGGGCGCCCGGGTCGCGGGTGCGGCGGGGCAGGGCCAGCGACACGAGGAACCATCCGACGCCGTAGATCACCACGGTGACGAGCCACGACGTGGTGACCACGGCGATGCCCTGCTCCTCCTTGATGCGGTTGAGCAGGCCGGCGGCGATGAGGATGCCGAGCACGAGCGTGGTGACCGCCACGGCCATCCTCAGGGTGATCTTGCCCCGGCGGCCGCCGAGCCCCCAGGCCCCGGCCGCGCACGCCGCCAGCACCTTGGTCAGCGACCGGCCGGCCCACACCATGAGCCAGAGGCCGGCGAGGATCACGCCGATGGTGGTGTTGCGCGTCGTGCGGGTGGCCTGGTCGACCTGGGCGGCGAGGCTCCCGGTGACGCCCGCCTGCTCGGTCAGGTTCTTGATGCCGTCCTGCCCCGCCACCAGCAACACGAGCGAGACGATCACGACCACCACGGGGATGAAGAACAGGAACAGCCGGAGCGCGACAGCGGCGCCGAGCACCGAGGCGAACGAGTCGCGGTCGCGCTCGTAGTACTGCACGGCCAGGTCGACCGGGATCTGCTCGACCCGGCGGTGCTCGAGCCAGTCGGTGAAGCGCTCGACCTGGGCCTGGCCCCTCAGCCGCAGCCGCGCCACGAGCCCCGGCTGCTCCGCCGGGGCCTCGTCGCCGTCGCTGGTCGGAGCATCACCCACGGGCGCCATGGTCTCACCCGGAGGCGAGGTGGGCACACCGCCGATCGGCCCCTTCGGGCCGCGGGGAGGGCTCAGGCCAGCTCGTAGTCGTCGAGGTCGACCTCGCGCGTCCACTCCCAGTAGACGGGGATCGGCCACGGCGAGAGGGTGAAGACCTTGCCCTCGGGGTTCTTGAAGTGCGAGTGCTGCACCGACGGGTGGGCCCACACCATCTGCATGATCTCGTCGAGGTACTTCTCGGCGTAGGCGTCGTGCACGTCGTGCTTGGGCTCGATCGCCTTGTGGCCGGTGGCCAGCACCTCGTGGATGGCGCTGAGCGCGTAGTTGACCTGGCACTCGCTCTGGAAGATAAGGCTGGCGCCGTGGGCCAGGTTGGTGCCCGGCCCGTACAGGCAGAACAGGTTCGGGAAGTTGGGCACGGTGATGCCGAGGTAGGCGGTGGGCTCGTCGCCCCACTGCTCGCGCAGGGTCACGCCGCCCTTGCCGGTGATGTGCAGCGGCCACAGGAAGTCGTTGTGGCGGAAGCCCGTGGCGAAGCAGATGACGTCGACCTCGCGCAGCACGCCGTCGGTGGTGACGATGCCCTCGGGGACGATCTTCTCGATGCCGGTTCGGACCAGCTCGACGTTGGGCTTCTTGAGGCACGCCAGCCACGAGCCGTTGTCCTGCAGCATGCGCTTGGCCGACGGCGGGTAGTGCGGGATCGACGCCTCGAGCAGGTCGGGGCGGTCCTGCAGCTGCGAGGCGATGTAGCCGGTGAAGAGCTCGCGGGTCTGCGCGTTGCCGGCGCTGATCGAGCGGCCCCCGTCGTCCCACTCGGGGTCGATGCGGTTGCGGTCCATGCTCAGGCCCGAGGCCGGGTAGAAGGCGAGGAAGCGGAACCACCGGCCGTAGAAGGGCAGGTGGCGCATCGCCCAGCGCTCGCCGTCGGGCACCTTCGAGTGGTAGCCGGCGTTGGGGAACATCCACTGCGCGGTGCGCTGGAAGATGGTGAGGCTCTCGACGTCGTCGGCGATCGTCGGGGCGATCTGGAAGCCGCTCGCGCCGGCGCCGACGAGCGCGAAGCGCGTGCCCTTCCAGTCGACCTCCGGATCCCAGCGGGCCGAGTGGAACGAGGGGCCGGCGAAGGTGTCGAGCCCGGGGATGTCGGGCATCTTGGGCTGGTTGAGCGCACCCACCGCGCTCACCACGAACCGGGCGTCGAGCACCTCCTCGGTGCCGTCCTCGGCCCGGACGGTGACGGCCCAGCGGCCGCTGCCCTCGTCGTAGACGGCGCCCAGCACCTCGGTCTCGAAGCGGCAGTGCGGGCGGATGTCGTAGTCGTCGAGCACCCGGGCGAAGTACTCCTTCAGCTCCGGTTGCTGGGCGAAGTACTCGGTCCACTGGTCGGAGGGCTCGAACGAGTAGCAGTAGAAGTGGCTGCCGATGTCGACGCGGGCACCGGGGTAGCTGTTGTCCCACCACGTGCCGCCGGGGCCGGCGTTCTTCTCGACGATGGTGAACGGGACGCCGGCCTGGGCCAGGCGGATGCCGGTGAGCAGGCCGGCCTCGCCGCAGCCGATGACGACGGTGTGGGCGTCGGCGCGCACCTCGGCCGGCACCTCGTGGCCCCACGTGACGGCCCCGCTGTCGGCCCCGTCGAGGTGGAGGTCCTCGAGGAACATCGGCACGACGCGCGGGTCGACCGGCGCGCAGGCGAGGAAGGACATCATCTCCTCGGCCAGCTCGGCCGACGGGGGCGGCGGCAGCTCGCAGCCGCTGTCGCGGTAGGCCGCGATCACCGGGAGGGCCCGGCGGCGGGCCTCGGCCTGCTGCTCGGGGGTCATGCCGCCCTGGTAGTCGTTCAGCACGGCGTGGGCGGGGCGCAGGTCGCCCCTGATCCACGACGGGTCGCCGGTGATGTGCACCAGCGAGCACAGCAGCGCAGGGACGCAGACGTCCTCGAGCGCGGCGGCGATGGCGGCGTCGTCGTCGGTGAACGGCGCGCCGGCGTGCGGGTTCCGGTCCTGGCTCACGGCTGTTCCCCCTGCGAGAGCGCCGGTCTGTTCACTTCCTATCAGGAAGTCATCCCGCCCGCTCCCCCGCACCGGCCGTCCTCCCCCAACTGGTCGGGGTGGGTCAGGTCGCGGAGCCGGCCTCCCAGAGGTCGAGGAACCGCTGGAGCGATCGGGTCGGGCCGGTCACGTCGCCCGAGGCCAGCACCTCGGCCAGCAGGCCCCGGCTGACGGCCACGCCGAGGCGCAGCTCGTCGCGGTCGGGGTCGATGCCGAGTCGCTGCCCGGCGGCCATCGCCTCGTCGAGCCAGGGCTCGGTCATCGACTCGAGGAAGCCCTCGGTGCCGGGGCGCTCGTGCACGGCCATGGCGAGCACCTCGAAGAAGAGGGCCACGAACGGCAGCACCGACGGGTCGGTGAGCTGGGCCCACTGCCGCTCGATGACCTCGCGGGGCGACGCCGCGTCGTCGGCCAGGACGGCCAGCGCGTCGCGCTGGGTCTGCTCCATCGAGGCCACGATCGCCGCAACCAGGCCCTCGCGCGAGCCGAAGTGGTACAGCAGCATGCGGTGGCTGGTCCCGATGGCCGACGCGAGCTCGCGCAGGCTGAGGTCGCTCATGCCGTGGGCGGCGACGTGGGCCATGGCCTTGTCGAGCAGGGCGTCGCGGGCGGTGGTCACTGGCGCTCCGGGTGGTGGTGTCGGGCCGTCGCTGGTGCGGTCGGGACGACCGGGAGGAGCCGTCCGGGAAACCGCTTGACGGGAATGTACCATTTGGTACATCGTCGGGTCCATGACCGAGACGAACCGCACCGAGAGAGCGAGCCGCACGGCCCTGCGCAGCGAGCTCCTGATCCAGGCCGAGCCCGAGCGGGTGTGGGCCCTCACCCTCGACGTCGAGCGCTGGCCCGAGCTCACCCCCACCATGACCGAGGTCGTCCGCCTCGACGACGGCCCGCTCGCGGTGGGCAGCCGGGCCCGCATCACCCAGCCCGGGCAGCGCCCCGCGACCTGGACCGTCAGCCGCCTGGAGCCGGGCGTGGCCTTCGAGTGGTGGACGAAGGTCGGGCCCGTGACCATGACCGGCGGCCACCACCTGCGGCCCGACCCGCGGGGCTGCGTGAACCTGCTCACCCTCGACATCACCGGCCGCGGCGCCGGCCTGGTCGGGCGCCTCGTGGGGCGTCGCGTCGGCGAAGCCATCGAGCGCGAGAACCGGGGCTTCAAGCAGGAGGCCGAGGCCGCCCGGGCCAACGGCGACCCGATCCCGGTCCTGTTCCCCGGCACCGCGGGCTGAACCACCTCGGCGGGGTGACGGCCCCGCCGCCGGGCACGGGGCAAGCTCTCCCCCATGTCGAAGATCGTCCTCGTGCACGGCGCGTTCAACGAGCTGTGGGGCCCCAACGAGCTGAAGTCGCGCTGGCTCCCCGCCCTGCGCGACGGGCTGTGGCACCACGGCGTCGAGGTCGCCGACTCCGACGTCGCCGTCTGCTTCTACGGCGACCTCTTCCGCGGCGACCCCGAGACCGAGGAGTCGCCCGAGCTCACCAAGGCCAAGGCCGACATCTCCAAGTCGCTCGGCGACCTCGGCGACGACCTGCTCGCCACCATCCACATGGCCGCCAACACCGCCGTGTTCGAGCGCACCGTCGACATGGTCGCCACGATGATGACCAGCCCCGACCTCGCCGACCGCGTCGGCGAGCGCTTCACGGCCGTGGTCACCCCCGAGACCCGGGTCGTGGTGGCCCACTCGCTCGGCTCGGTCATCGCCTACCGCGCCATCGCCACGGGCCTCGCCCCGGGCGTGCACACCTTCGTCACCCTCGGCTCACCCCTCGGCAGCCCGATGGTGCTGAACGGGCTGAAGCCAGAACCGGTCGACGGCGTGGGCGTGTGGCCGGGCGACGTCGAGCGCTGGGTCAACGTGGCCGCCGTCGGTGACAAGGCGGCCGAGGCGTCGCGGCTGGCCGACCACTTCGGCCCCCGGGTCGAGGACCGCCTCGTCGACAACGGCCACCGCGCCCACGACCCCGAGCCCTACCTCAACAACCCGGTCACCGGCGCCGCCGTGGCCGAGGCGATCGCCGGCCGCTGACGGCCCCGCCGGTAAGCTCCGCGGCGCCGCACCCACCCAGAGTCGGAGTCGACCAGGCGATGCCGGACGTGCCCAGCAGGCCATCGTGGACCTTCCTCACCAACCACGCCCACGTGCTGGTGTGCATCTCCGAGGAGCACGACATCCGGGCCCGCGACATCGCGACCAAGGTCGGGATCACCGAGCGGGCGGCGCAGAGCATCGTGGCCGACCTCGTCGCCGAGGGCTACGTCACCCGCACCCGTGAGGGCCGGCGCAACCGCTACGAGGTGCACTCCGACGCGCCGCTGCGGCACCCGCTCGACCAGGACCACACGGTGGGCGAGCTGCTGGTGACGCTGGGCAAGCTGCGCACCGTCACCGGCTGAGCCGCCCGCCCGGCGTGCCGCCCCCCCCCCCCCCCGGCGGTCACTCCTTGCGGTAGGCCCGCAGCGACACGACCATCCCGACCAGGCCGATCACCGCGCACCACACCAGCGAGCCGACGATGTAGAAGCTGCGGCCGTGCTCGAAGGTGGCCAGCGCCTTGTCGCCCAGCAGCAGGCCCCGCCACGAGTTCACGAAGAAGGTGAGCGGCTGCCACTCGGCGATGAACTTCAGCACCGCGGGCATGGTGGCCACCGGCACGAAGGCGCTGGAGATGAACGAGAACGGCACGCCGAGGATGCTCAGGCCCTGGGCGGCCTGGCCGCTGCCGGCCACGAGGCCGAGGATCATGAACACCGCGGCGACGGTGAGGCTGTAGACGACGAGCAGGAGCAAGGCCGCGGGCAGGCCCCACCACGGGCCAGACAGGCGGAACCCGACGACGAACCCGGCGGCCAGGGTGATCACGGCCACGACGCTGAGGAGCAGCGCCTCGGCGATCACCCGCCCGGTGAGGGCGGCGGTGTCGTGGATCGGCAGCGAGCGCAGCCGGTCGAACAGGCCCGACTCGGCGTCCTCCGCGGTGCCCACCGCGCCCGAGCCCGCGGTGAAGAGCAGGCCGGCCACGACGAAGCCGGGGACGAGGAAGTCGACGTAGGCCACGCCGGGCACGCCGATGGCGCCGCCGATCACGTAGCGGAACATGAAGAGGAAGACCAGGCTCTGCACCACGGCGATGCCCGCCACCTGCGGGGTGCGCAGCAGCTTGAAGCCGCTGCGGCCGGCGACGGTGGCCACGGTGGTGGCAGCGCTGGGAGGCCCGGCGGGCCGGGTGACCGACCGAGGGCCGGAAGGGCTGGCGGATGTGGTGGGGGCGGTCACGACGCCACCTCCTCGGGGTCGGCCTCGGCCTCGACCGTGGTGTGGCCGGTGAGGGTCAGGAACACGTCGTCGAGGGTGGGTCGCCGCAGGGCGATGTCCTCGATGGCCACGCCGGCGGCGCGGAGGGACTGCACGGCGGTGACGAGGTCGTCGGCGCCGGTGGTGACGGGCACCGACACGCGGCCGGTGCCGGTGTCGACCGACGCGTCGGCACCCAGGGCCTCGGCGGCCCGGGGCAGGTCGGCCGCATCGCCGACCTTCACGTCGATCACGTCGTTGCCCACGCGGGTCTTGAGCTCGTCGGCGGTGCCGACGGCCACCCGGCGGCCATGGTCGATGATGGCGATGGTGTCGGCCAGACGGTCGGCCTCCTCGAGGTACTGCGTGGTGAGCAGCACGTCGGTGCCCGACGCCACCAGGCGCTCGATGGCCTGCCACAGCTCGTTGCGGCTGCGAGGGTCGAGCCCGGTCGTGGGCTCGTCGAGCAGCAGCACCTGCGGCGCGCCGACCAGGCTGGCGCCGAGGTCGAGCCGCCGGCGCATGCCGCCGGAGTAGGTGCGCACGAGCCGGTCGCCGGCCTCGGTGAGGCTGAGCTGCTCGAGCACGACGTCGGCGGCCTCCTTGGCCTGGCGCCGGCCATGGCCGAACAGCCGGGCGACCATCACGAGGTTCTCGCGCCCGGTCATCGCCGGCTCGACCGCGGCGTACTGGCCGGCGAGGCCGATGAGGCGGCGGACCTCGTCGGGATGGGCCACCACGTCGATGCCCGCCACCTTCAGCGAGCCGGAGGTGGGGGTGATGAGGGTGGCGACGGAGCGGATGAAGGTGGTCTTGCCGGCACCGTTGGGGCCGAGGACGGCGAGCACCTTCCCCCGCTCGGCGTAGAGGTCGAGGCCGTCGAGGGCCTTCACCTCGCCGAAGTGCTTGGTGAGGCCGACGGCCTCGATCACGGGATCCATGGGCGGAGACTCTCCCCCCATCGGATGACCGTGTCAACCGATTAGATGACACGATCACCCGGAGGGTTGGTAGGGTCACGCTCGATGTCCGCCCGCCGCGCCCCCGACCCCGACGAGCGCCTCCGCGACGCCGACCGCACGCGCCAGGCGCTGCTCGACGCGGCCCGCCACGAGTTCGCCGACAAGGGCTTCGCCGGGGCCCGCATCGGCGAGATCGCGGAGCGGGCCGGGGTCAACAAGCAGCTGATCTCCTACTACTTCGGCGGCAAGCAGGGCCTCTACGACACGCTCGTCGAGCAGTGGCTCGAGCGCGAGCGCGAGATGACCGACCCCGCGATCCCGCTCGAGGAGCTCGTCTGCCGCTACCTGGCGGTGGCCCACGAGCAGCCCGAGCTGCAGCGCTTCTTCGTGCGCGAGAACCTCGACGCCGAGCACGCCGACGTCGAGCCCGACCTCGACGCCGACGACGTCACCGACCTGCGCCGCCGCCAGGCCGAGGGCGAGATCGACCCGGCCATCGACCCGGCGTTCCTGCTCCTGCTGCTCCAGGCCGCCGTCTCGGTCGGCGTGCTCTTCCCCCGCGACGTGCGGCGCTACCTCGACATGGACCCGACGTCCGAGGAGTTCTTCCGCCACGCCGACGAGCAGCTGCGCGTCATCGTGCGCCACCTCGCCGCGCCGCCGACGCGGCCTCAGACGAAGCGGTAGCCCATCCCCGGCTCGGTGAGCAGCCAGCGGGGCTGCGACGGGTCGGGCTCCACCTTCCGGCGGATGGCGGCCATGTGCACCCGCAGGTGGTCGCTCTTGCGCTCGTTGCCCGGCCCCCACACCTCCTGCAGCAGCTCGGCCTGGGTCACGAGGCGGCCGCGGCGCCGGGCCAGGAGCTCGAGCAGCTGCCACTCAGTGGGCGTGAGGTGCACCACCTCGTCGCCGTCGGGCAGGTGGCGCACGACGTGCTTGGCCGCCAGGTCGACGGCGAAGTCGTCGGTGTCGACCACGGGCTCGTCGTCGGCGGGAGCCGAGCGGCGCATGGCGGCGCGCAGGCGGGCCAGCAGCTCGCTCATGCCGAAGGGCTTGGTGACGTAGTCGTCGGCGCCGGCGTCGAGGGCGGCGACCTTGTCGCGCTCGTCCTCGCGCACCGACAGCACCACGATCGGCACCCGGCTCCACGCCCGCAGGGCCTGCACCACCTCGAGCCCGTCCATGCCGGGCAGGCCGAGATCGAGCACCACCACGTCGGGGTGGCGGTCGGCGACGAGCGGCAGCGCCTCCTCACCGGACGCCGCGAGGTCGACCTCGTAGCCCCTCGCCCGGAGGTTGGTCGACAGGGCGCGGCGGATCTGCGGCTCGTCGTCGACCACCAGGACGCGGGTCACGACGCCACCGGGAGCGAGACGGTGAAGGTGAGGCCGCCGCCGGGCGTGTCGTCGACCGAGAGCTCGCCACCCATGGCCTCGACGAACCCACGCGACACGGCGAGGCCGAGGCCCACGCCCGAGTCGGCGGCGCCGTCGCCCAGGCGCTGGAACGGCTCGAACATCTGCGCACGATCGCGCACCGCCACGCCGACGCCGTGGTCGACCACGCGCAGGTCGACCCGGGCACCGACCTGGCCACCCTCGACCCGCACGGCCTCGGTGGGGCCCGAGTGCACCAGCGCGTTGGCCACCAGGTTGGCGACGACCCGCTCGAGCAGGTCGGGGTCGGCCACGACGCGGGGCAGCTGCTCCCCCACCTCGACCCGCACCCGGTCACGGCTCAGCTCGGCGGTGTCGCCCCCGATGCTCACGAGGGCCCGGGGCACGACCTCCTCGAGCCCGACGGCCCGCAGCCCCGGCTCGACGATGCCGCTCTGCAGCCGGCTCATGTCGAGCAGGTTGCCCACCATGCGGTTGAGGCGGTCGGTCTCCTCCTCGATGGTGGTGAGGAACTCGTCGCGGTCGTGGTCGGACCACTCGACGTCGTCCTGCATGAGCGACGTGACCGACGCCTTGATCGACGCCAGCGGCGTGCGCAGGTCGTGCGAGACCGCCCGCAGGATCGCGGTGCGCAGCCGGTCGCCCTCCGCCGCGGCGACGGCCTGCTGGGCCTCGGCGCGCAGCACGCGCTGCTCGAGGGCGGCGCTGAGCTGCACCACGAAGGCGTGGAGCACACCGAGGTCGTCGGCGTGGAGGGCCGGCCCGTCGAGCACGAGCACGGCGCCGCCACGCAGGTCGAGCGTGTCGCGCCCGACCGGCGTCGTGGGCACCGGCTCGCCGGCGCTGGCCGCCACGAGCCAGGAGTCGCCGTCGGGCTCGAGCACCGACACCGCGTCGAGCCCGAACGTGGAGCGGAGGTGGATCACGGCCGTCTCGAGGGCCTGGTCGGCATCCACCAGGTTGCCCGCCACCGCGGCGATGGCCTCGGCCTCGGCGCGGGCCCTGAGCGCGTCGGCCGAGCGGCGCGAGAGGCGGCTCACCAACAGCGAGACCATGCCCGCCGTGAGCACGAACACGGTCAGCGCCACCACGTTGTCGGTCTCGGCGATGGTCCACGTGTGCACGGGCGGCGTGAAGAACCAGTTGACGATGAACGAGTTCACGATGGCGGCGAACAGGGCCGGCCACAGCCCGCCCACCACCGCCACGGCACCGACGAAGACGAGGTAGAGCAGCATCTCCGAGGGCAGGTTGAGGTGCGCCTCGATCGCCAGCAGGAGCGCCGTGAGCAGCGGGATGCCCACGATGCACATCACCCAGCCGGCCAGCTGGCGGCCCGGCGGGAGCGCGGTGGGCCGACGACGGCGGGGCGGGAGGAGCCTCGCCCCACCGTCGCCGGGGGCCTCGTCGCCGGAGATGACGTGCACGTCGATCGGTCCGGCGTCGCGGATGACTCGGTTGATGACCGAGCCGCCCGAGAGCACCTCGCGCCAGCGCGCCCGGCCGGTGGCGCCCAGCACCAGCTGGGTGGCGTTCTCGCTCAGGGCGAAGCGCACCAGGCTGTCGGCGGGGTCGGAGCCGACGACCTCGTGGTAGACGCCGCCGAGGTCGGCGAGGAGCCGGCGGTGCGCCTCGAGGTGCTCGCCGCCATCGTCGAGGCCGGTGTCGGAGCGCACGTGCACGCCCAGCAGCTCGGCGTGCGAGCGGGCCGCCATCCGGGCCGCCCGCCGGATGAGCATCTCGCTGGAGGGCGCGGCGGTGACGGCCACCACGATGCGCTCCTTGGTCTCCCACGGCCGGCTGATGCCGTGGGCCTCGCGGTAGTCGCGCAGCGCCTCGTCCACGCGGTCGGCCGTCCAGAGCAGGGCCAGCTCGCGGAGCGCCGAGAGGTTGCCGACGCGGAAGTAGTTGGCGAGGGCGGCGTCGACCTTGTCGGCGGCGTAGATGTTGCCGTGGGCCATGCGCCGCCGCAGTGCCTCGGGGGCCATGTCGACCAGCTCGATCTGGTCGGCGGCGCGCACGACGCCGTCGGGCACCGTCTCCTGCTGCTGGATCCCGGTGATCTCGGTGACGACGTCGTTGACGCTCTCGAGGTGCTGGATGTTCACCGTCGAGATCACGTCGATGCCGGCGGCGAGGAGCTCCTCGACGTCCTGCCAGCGCTTGTCGTTGCGGCAGCCCGGCACGTTGGTGTGGGCCAGCTCGTCGACCAGCGCCACCTGCGGGCGCCGGGCCAGGACCGCGTCGAGGTCCATCTCGTCGAACCAGGCCCCGCGGTGCTCGATCCGGCGGCGGGGCACGACCTCGAGGTCGCGCAGCTGCTCGGCCGTGCGCCGCCGGCCGTGGGTCTCGACGAAGGCCACGACCACGTCGGTGCCGCGCTCCTTGCGCCGCCACCCCTCGTCGAGCATGGCGAAGGTCTTGCCGACGCCGGGTGCGGCACCCAGGTAGATGCGCAGCGAGCCTCGCGCCATGGATCAGACGCTAGGCCCCGGGACCGCCGGATGGCGGTGCTGGTCGAGGCACAGGGCCAACACGTCGATGGTCGTCACCGCGCTGCGCAGGCGGGCGTCGCTCACCGGGTCGGCGCCGGCCGGCACGAGCACGATCCACCCGAAGGTGCGCCCGTTCGCCACCAGGCGGCGCTGCACCCCGCGGGGCGGGAGGCCCTCCTGCTCGGTCGGCCAGCGGAAGGCGCCGAAGCGCACGGTGCCGTCGTCCTCGAGCCCGGCCGCCGGGATCGGGTCGCCGAGCCACGCCCAGCGGCAGTCGGCGAGGTCGAGCAGCCGGCGCAGCTCGTACGCCGCCCGCATCACCACCACGTCGGGGTCGTCGCCGGCCACGGCCGAGGTCACGATCTCGCTGACGACGGCCGCCGACTCGACGTCGCCCCGGCGGATCCGACGCACCAGGCGGACGACCACGAGCCGGGCGAACAGGTAGCCCACGAAGGCAGCGACGAGCGCGACCGCGACGACCTCGACCCACAGCGGTGAGCCGCTCGAGCTTCTTCCGACGTAGTCGACCGCGAACATGTCACTGTTGTACGACGGCTTCCGGAGGCTGGGCAGGGGGCAGGGCGGGAAGATCCGGGTGGCTCCCGTCAAGAAGTCGTGAAGAGCATCGACATCGCCCCCCGACCGGCGTTATCCCCACCGAGCACACCCGTCCGACGGGCCGGATCGGAGTCGGCAGCGACCGCCTCCGGCACCACCCGCCGGGCACCCCCCAAGACCGGGAAGGAGCCCCATGGCCGACCTGCTGTTCGTGGCCGTGATCATCGCCTTCTTCGCCGTGTGCGTCCTGCTCGTCAAGGCCTGCGACCGCATCATCGGGCCCGACGACGGACGACTCGACGAGGACGCACCAGCACCCGCCGAGGAGGCCGTCCGATGAGCGCCGACACCATCATCGGGCTCGTCCTCTCCGTGCTGATCGCCGCCTACCTGGTGGCCGCGCTCGTGATCCCGGAGAAGCTGTGATGTCGGGCGCCGGCTGGCTCCAGCTGCTGATCCTCCTCGGCCTGCTGGCCCTCACCGCGCCGTTCCTGGGCGTCTACATCGCCCGCATCTACGGCGACGAGGAGGTCCGCCCGCTCGACAGCGTCTTCGGTCCGATCGAGCGGCTGATCTTCCGGGTCTGCCGCATCGGCCGGCGCGAGCAGCGCTGGACGGGGTACGCCACCTCGCTCCTCGCCTTCTCGGCCGTGTCGGTGCTGGTCCTCTACGCGCTGCAGCGGTTCCAGGGCGGGCTGCCGCTGAACCAGGGCGGCCTGCCGGGCGTGCCCGCGCCGCTGTCGTTCAACACCGCCGTCAGCTTCGTGACCAACACGAACTGGCAGAACTACTCGGGCGAGTCGACGATGTCGCAGCTCACCCAGATGGCCGGCCTCACCGTGCAGAACTTCGTGTCGGCCGCGGTCGGGCTCACGGTCGCCATCGCCCTCATCCGCGGCATCGTGCGGCGCAAGCGCTCGACGCTCGGCAACTTCTGGGTCGACCTGACCCGGGGCGTGCTGCGCATCCTGCTGCCGCTGTCGTTCCTGCTCGCCATCGTGTTCGCCTCGCAGGGCGTGGTGCAGAACTTCAGCGCCGCCAAGGAGGTCACGACCGTCGAGGGCTCGAGCCAGACGATCAACCAGGGCCCGGTGGCCAGCCAGGAGGCCATAAAGCAGCTGGGCACCAACGGCGGTGGCTACAACAACGCCAACTCGGCACACCCCTACGAGAACCCCAACGGCCTCACGAACATGCTCCAGATGTGGGCGCTGCTCGTGATCCCCTTCTCGATGCCGTTCGCCTTCGGCCGCATGGCCAAGGACCGCCGGCAGGGGCTGGCCGTGCTCGCCGCCATGATGGCGCTCTGGCTCGTCGGTGGCCTCTTCGCCATGCACTTCGAGGGGGCCGGCAACTCCAACCTGAACGTCTACGGAGTCGACCAGGCGATCACCTCGACCCAACCGGGCGGGAACATGGAGGGCAAGGAGACCCGCTTCGGGCCCGAGCTCAGCGGCCTCTACGCCAACAGCACCACCGGCACCTCCACCGGGGCGGTCATCGCCTCGCACGACAGCTTCACCGCGGCGGGCGGCGCGGTGCCGCTCGTGCAGATCCTGCTCGGCGAGGTCTCCCCCGGCGGGGTGGGCGCCGGCCTCTACGGCATGTTGATCTTCGCCCTCCTGAGCGTGTTCATCGCCGGTCTGATGGTCGGGCGGACACCCGAGTACCTGGGCAAGAAGATCCAGGCCAGCGAGATGAAGCTCGTCGTGCTCTACATCCTGTTCGTGCCGATCTGCGTGCTCGGCTTCACCGGGGTGTCGATCGTGGCCAACTGGGCGCTGCCGCAGCTGCTCAACACCGGCCCGCACGGGCTCACCGAGATGACCTACGCCTACGCGTCGGCCGGCAACAACAACGGCTCGGCCTTCGCCGGCCTGAGCGGCAACACCGACTGGTTCAACGCCACCCTCGGGCTGAGCATGCTGATCGGGCGGTTCTTCCTGATCATCCCGGCGCTGGCCATCGCCGGCTCGCTGGTGCGCAAGCAGAAGGTGCCGCCCTCGGCGGGCACGTTCCCGACGGGCACGCCGCTGTTCGCCACCCTCCTCACCGGCGTCGTGGTGATCGTCGTCGGCCTGACGTACTTCCCGGTCGTGGCCCTCGGCCCGATCGTCGAGCAGCTGACCCAGGGGGCCTGAGATGGAGGACCCGATGACCGTCACCACACCCGAGCCCGCACCGCTCGAGGAGCGGGCCCCGAAGGTCCGCCAGCGCGGCGCCGCCTCGCTGTTCGACCCCACCATCATGCGCCGGGCCTCGCTCGACGCGGTGAAGAAGCTCGACCCCCGCCAGATGGCGCGCAACCCGGTGATGTTCGTGGTCGAGATCGGCTCGGTCTTCACCACCTACCTGTTCTTCAAGAACCTCGGGAGCGCCTCGTCATCGGAGAACTGGTTCACCGGCCTCGTGTCGCTGTGGCTCTGGTTCACCGTGCTCTTCGCCAACTTCGCCGAGGCGGTGGCCGAGGGCCGCGGCAAGGCCCAGGCCGACACCCTGCGCAAGACCCGCTCGGAGACGACGGCCTACGTGCAGCAGCCCGACGGCACCGTCGCCGAGAAGGCGTCGTCGGCACTCGAGATCGGCGACCTGTGCGTGGTCGAGGCCGGCGAGCTGATCCCCGGCGACGGCGACGTCTGTCTCTTATACACATCTGACGCTGCCGACGAAGAGGAGAGTGGGG
>CAMFLJ010000065.1 GCA_945957335.1 uncultured Actinomycetes bacterium
GGCTTCGCCGAGCCGGGCCGGGCCAACGACGGCCGTCCCACCCCCGACGTGGCCGACGCCCTCGCCGCCCTGCCCGAGCTGGTCGGCGCCGCCGCCGGCATCGATGCGCTCCAGGCCGAGCTCGAGCGGGTCCGCGCCGTGGCCGACGAGACCCGTCGGCTCCTGGCCCGGGCCGCCGACGCGGTCGACGACGAGCTCGGCCGGGCGGCCGGGGCCGACTGAGGCGCCCGGCCGACCACGCCACCCGCTGCCGATCAGGCGTCGTCGACGGTGGTGACCTGCTGCGGGGCGAGCTCGCCCGGGTCGGTGCGCACCAGGCCGGCGAGCGATCGCAGCAGCGGCTCCACCGCGTCGAAGTGGCCCTCGTCGCCGTAGAAGTCGCCGGTGACGTCGAGGGCCACGACCACGTCGTAGCGCGGCAGGTAGGCCACCAGGGTGTGGCCGCCCGAGTAGCCGAGGGCGAAGGCCTGGAGCTCACCGTCGACCTCGATGCACGGGCAGTACTGCATGGTGCCGGCGCCGAGGCCGGCCTCCGGGTCCATCGCCGACATCTGGCGCCAGGCGTCGTCGCTGATCCCGGCGTGGTTGACGAGCAGCTCCTCACCCGCCCGGGCCAGGTCCTCGACGTCGCTCACGATGCCGGCGGTCGAGAAGCGCGGCTCACCGGGGGCCGGCGCCAGGTGCACGGTGTGGGCCAGGCCCATCGGCTGGAGCAGGTCGACCGCCAGCAGCTGGTCGAACGCGATGCCGGTGACCTGCTCGAGCAGGTAGCCGAGGATGATGTAGTTCGTGCTCGAGTACACGGCGGTGGCACCGGGCTCCTCGCTCGCCTCCTGCAACGAGACCGCCACCGCGTCGGCGGGCGAGGCCACCACCGACGGGTCGGTGCGGTAGGGCTCGGTGTCGCGGTAGTTCGGCAGGCCGGAGCGGTGCGAGAGCAGCTGGCGCACGGTGACCTTGCCGACGAGCGGCAGGTCGGGCAGCGCGGCGATCGGCGGGAGCGGGTCGTCGAGGCCGATGAGGCCCAGGTCGACCGCCCGGTACACGAGGTTGGCGGTGAAGAGCTTGGTGACCGACATGGCGTCGACGGGGGTGTCGGGCACGCGCACCGCGCCGGCGTCGTCGACCCCGGTCACGCCCGACCACGAGCCGCCGCCGGGCACCGACACGGCCACCGCGGCGCCGGCCACGCCGTTCTCGAGGGCCCAGTCGGTGAGCACCGACTCGAGGGCGACGGGGTCGACGGTGGCAGGGCGGGTCCACCACTGGGGCTCCTCGTCGGAGACGGTGGTGAACGCCGGGAGGGGTGGGGCCTGCGACGGGACGCGCGGGCGGAACGCCACCTGGGCCGAGGGGCCGCCGGCCACCCGTGACAGCGCCGGGAGGCCGACCGCGGCGATGAGCACCGCACCGGCGAGGCCGAGGAGCAGCGGCGCCCGCCAGGCGGGGGCCCCGCCCGGCTCGGCGGTGGGCCACGAGAGGCGGATCGGCACGACGCGCGCCGGGCGACGGGCGGCGAGGTCCTCGATCCAGCCCGTCGCGGCGACGAGCACGGCGGTGCCACCCACGACGAGCAGGGCGTAGGCCGGCGCGCCCGCCCCGTCGACGGCCACCCCGAGGCGGGCCAGCACCCACAGCGCCGCCACGATGGCCGCGGTGTGCCAGAGGTAGATCGACAGCGACCGGCGGCCGAGGAGGTCGACGACGGGCCGCAACCAGGCCTGCTCGGCCAGCCGGCCGATGGGCCCCATGGCGGCGAGCACCGCGAAGAGCAGCGTGGCCCCGACCAGCAGGTGCACGACGTGCGAGTCGTTCACCACGCCCTCGGGCGGGGGCACGACCCACCACGCCACCGCGGCCAGCGCGGCGGTGACGCCGGCGGCCACGCCCCAGCGGCGGGCGTCGCCCGGGCCGGGCCGGGTGGCGGTGCGCGACCACATGCCGAAGGCGAAGAAGAGGCCGAAGAGGACGACGTCGCCGGCCTGCCAGGCCAGGCGAGGCGCGAACGACGGGTGCCACGACAGCCCCCGGTCGACCCACTCGAGCGCCACCACCGCGGCCACCGCGCCGACCGCGGCCAGTCGGGGTGCCCGGCGCAGCAGCCACAAGGCCACCGGCGCCAGCAGCAGGATCCACAGCAGGGTGCGGAGGTACCAGAGCGGCGACGAGAGCCAGCCGCCCTCCCACGACGAGCCGGCCGGGTCGGTGAGGGGAAGGAACCAGGCGGGCAGGCGGCCGAGGTCGAGGCCCGTGCCGGTGGCCGCCGCGCCCACGGTCATCAGCAGCCACGCCACCAGGGCGAAGGCCCACAGCGACGGCCCGATGCGGCGGGCCCGGTCGCGCACGACGCCCCAGGGCGATCGCCGGGCGGCCGAGGCGGCGAAGAGGCTGCCCGACACGAAGAACATCACCGGCATGGCCGCCACGAGGGTGACGACGGCGGCGCCGGTGGCGTGCCAGATCACGACCCGCACGAGGGCGGCGGCGCGCAGCAGGTCGAGGCCGCGCTCGCGCCCCGCTCCCGCCGGAGGGCGCGTCGCGTCGGGGCGCTCGAGGTGCTCGGGGGGCTTGGGCACGGTGGATCCGTCGGTCGGTTCGGGGGAGATGGGACCGCTGGTGGGGCCGGATCGTACCCGGGTCGCGACACCGGCCGGCCCCACGGAGTTCACCGCGGGGCCGGCCGGGGTCGGCGTGCTGTTCACCCGGCGCAGCGCCGGGCGGTGATCAGACGACGGGCGTCAGAGGCCCGACTTCTCGAGGATGTGGACGCCGCAGGCGCTGCCCAGGCCGATGACGTGGGCGAGGCCGACCTTGGCCCCCTCGATCTGGCGGTCGCCGGCCTCACCGCGGAGGTGGTGGGCGATCTCCCAGACGTTGGCGATGCCGGTTGCGGCGATCGGGTGGCCCTTCGACTCGAGGCCGCCCGACACGTTGACCGGGGTGGACCCGGTGCGGGTGGTGGCGCCCGACTCGAAGAAGTCGACGGCGTCGCCCTCACCGCAGAGCATCAGGTTGTCGTAGTGCACGAGCTCGGCGGTGGCGAAGCAGTCGTGCAGCTCCACCAGGTCGAGGTCCTCGGGGCCCACGCCGGCCTGCTCGTAGGCGATGGTGGCCGCGTTGCGGGTGAGGGTGTTGACGTTGGGGAGGATCTGGCAGGCCTCTTCCCACGGGTCGGTGGTGAGCACCGAGGCGCTGATCTTGACGGCCCGCTTCTGCTGCTCGAGCGACAGCTTGCGGAGGCGCTCGCCCGACACGATCACGGCGGCGGCGGCGCCGTCGCTGTTGGCCGAGCACATGGCCCGGGTGTTCGGGTAGGCGATCATCGGCTCGGCCATGATCTGCTCGACCGACATGTCCTTCTGGATGGCGGCCAGCGGGTTCAGCGTGGAGTTCTTGTGGTTCTTCTCCGAGATGCGGGCGAAGAGCTCGAAGCTGGTGCCACCGTACTTGTGGCCGTACTCCATGCCGACCTGGGCGAACACGCCCGGCATCATGTCGGTGCCGAGCTTGCCCTCGAGGCCCGAGACGGCGCCGTAGCGGCCGGTGCGGGTCCACTCGTCGGACTTGGCGGCACCGAAGCCGGCGCCGAGCATGCCGGCGCCCGAGAGCTTCTCGACGCCGACGGCGAGGCCCATGTCGGTCTCGCCGGCCTTGATGGCCATGATCACCGTGCGGATGGCGGTGGCACCGGTGGCGCAGGCGTTGGCCACGTTGTAGACGGGGATGCCGGTCTGGCCGACCTGCTTCTGCAGCTGCTGGCCGATGCCGGCGGCGGCGCCCATGAGGTTGCCGGACGCGATCACGCCCATGTCCTTCATGGTGACCCCACCGTCGGCGAGCGCGGCGAGGGTGGCTTCGGCAGCGAGGTCGACGCTGTCGAGCGTCGGGTGCTTGCCGAACTTGGTCATGTTGATCCCGAGGATCCAGATGTCGTCGTTGGCCATGGTGTGCCCCCTCAGTTGGCCGGCTCGAAGCCGTAGTTGATGGCCTCGGTGCCGGTGGTGTCGGCGCCGATGGAGAACGTCGTGAGCTTCACCTTCATGCCGAGGGTGACGTGCTCGGGGTCGGGCGGGGTGTTGACGATGTTGGCCCGCACGCTCGTGCCGCCGCAGTCGACGACCGCGGGCACGTAGGGATCGGTGCCGGGCATGAACGGCGTGACGATGGTGAAGGCGCGGACCTCGCCCTCGGTCGGGATCGCGGCCTTCGTGAACTCACGGCCGCTGCACGACGCGCAGGCGTTGCGGCGGTCGAAGAACCGGGCGCCGCAGTTGGTGCACTCGTTGGCCTCGAGGTGCGGCGAGTCGCCGAGCACGAGGTACTCCACCATCGGGATCTGGTCGGGCACTGCTCCCCCTTCTCGGCGCCGGGCGCGCCCTCGTGGAACGGCGGCCATCGTACGGCCTGGCCCCGCCGACGCCCCAAAGAGCCGAGGCGGGACGAGCCGGAGCCGGGCTGGGCTCAGGCCAGGCGCCGGCTCAGCTCGACGTAGACGGCGGTGCCCACCACGTCGGTGAGCTCCTCCTCGAGCGACTCGACGACCGGCCGCTCGCCGACGTAGGCCCGGTCACCCTCGGTGCAGCACCAGGCCATGGTGGCGCCCTCGTCGCCCCAGTCGGGCCGGGTCCAGCGGCGCACGGTGGCCTGCTCGCGGCCGTCGCCGAGGTCGAGCCAGTCGATGCGGATCGGCAGCTGCCAGCACACCGACGGCTTCCACTCGAGGGGCGGCTCGCCGGCATCGACCGCGGCGAGGTGCAGCGCGCACCCGGCACCGCCGGCGAACCCCGGACGGTTGAGGAAGATGCACGCCCCCTCGACGACCCGGGTGTTGGTGCGGGTGTCGTTCAGCACCCCGCCGGCCTCGGCCTCGGCGTGGAACTGGAAGCGGTCGGGCTCGACCATGGCGCCGAGGGCGCTGACCATCATCGCCTCGTCCTCGTCGCCCATCTCGGCCCCGACCGAGCAGCAGCCCTGGCCGAGCTCCTCGGCCGGCTCGTCGAGGATCCCGAGGCAGCCCCTGCCCCAGATGCACGTCCAGTTGGAGGTGAGGAAGGCCCGGTCGAAGCGCCAGATGGTGTCGTCGTCGCCCTCGATCACCTCGAGCGAGCCGTCGTCGAGCGGGGGCAGGCCGGCCATGGCCCGAGCGTAGGGTCAGCGCCGGCGGCGGACGGCCAACGCCACCCCACCGGCCACGATGGCCGCGCCGGCGCCCACGAACGCGGCCCGGCGGGCGCGGGCCTGGAGGGAGCGGCGGGCGCTCGGGCGCTCGTCGGGCTCGGGCAGCGTCGAGAGCGGGAGACCGGGGCGGCGCACGTCGGCGAACCCGGTGAGCGACGAGCTGGGCGTGGCCTCGCGCAGCACCACCGGCAGCTCGGGGCGCACCGCCCACGAGGCGATCACCGCCGGCCGCATCGGCTCCTCTCCTGGCTCCACGGCGATCCAGTCGCCGCGCAGCTCCTCGGGGCGGACGTCGATGCGGAGGTAGCCGTGGTGGCGCAGGTCGCTCCAGACCTTGTCGGTGGCCTTCTCGGCCAGCGCGTCGGCGATCGCCCGCCAGCCCGCCGGCAGCTGCTCACCCATGGCCGTGGAGCTGACGGCCGTGGTCACGAAGTCCATGGCGACGACCCGCTCACCCGTGGGGTCGTGGATCACCGAGGCCCAGTTGGAGTGCACGTCGCCCGACACGACGACCGCGCTCCCCTGCCGCCGGTCGAGCGCCGCGGCGAGCCGCGCCCGCTGCACCGGGTAGCCGTCCCAGCCGTCGGTGCACAGGGCGTTGCCGTCGACGACCGCGTAGCCGCTCGGCATGGCGGCGTCGACGAGCGCGCCGAGCGGGATCGGGAGCTGGAGGCGTGCCACCGGCACCTGGCTGGCGACCACCGCCCAGGTGGCCGTCCGGTCGGCGAGGCGCTCCTCGGCCCACTCCATCTGGGCCTCGGGGATCAGCCGCCGGTCGGGGTCGTCGAGCGGCTTGGCCCCCTCGTCGCCGGCCTGGAGGTCGCGGCCGGGGATGCGCGTGTCGAGGACCACCAGCTCGGCCAGGTCGCCGAAGCGGACGCTGCGGTGCATGTCGAGCGGCTCGGCGGGATCGGCCAGGCGGGTGGGGAGCCACTCTTGGCGGGCGCGGGTGGCGGCGGCGAGGCGCTGGTCCCAGGGGCCGTGCTGCTCGGGGTCGTGGGCCTTGGCCCCGTGGCGCCACGAGTTGTCGGCGGTGTCGTGGTCGTCCCAGACGAACACCATCGGGTGGCGTTGGTGGAGGGCCTGCAGGTCGAGGTCGAGGCGGGTGTGGGCGTGGCGGCGCCGGTAGTCATCGAGGGTGACCACCACGCCGGGCGGGTCGACGGGGAACGGCCCCTTCGGCTCCTCGTACAGGTAGTCACCGAGGTGCACGACCACGTCGACCTCGTCCTCGGCGATGGCCCGGTAGGCGCTGAGCGCGCCCATCGAGCGGTCGGCGCAGCACACGAAGGCGAGGCGGGCCCAGTCGGTGTCCTCGGGCAGCGTGCGGGTGCGGCCGACCGCCGAGCGGTGGCCGCCGACCTCGAACCAGTAGTGGTGCGTGGTGCCCGGCCGCAGGCCGGTGACGTCGACGGTGACGCAGCCGTCGCGGTCGACGTCGGGCTCGACCGTGCCGGAGGCCACGACCTCGGCCATCAGCTGCTCGGGCGAGGCGTGCGGATCGTCGGGGGCCACCGCGACCGACCAGCGGACGGGGCCGGCGGAGGGGTCGACGCGGGTCCAGATCAGGACGGCATCGGTGAGGGGGTCGAAGCTCCCGACCCCGTGCGCGAACGGGTGCATGGGCCGTCACTTACCCGACGAAGGACCGTTCGGACCCACCCTCAGGAGGCGTCGGCCGTGGTGGCGTCGACCGCGGTCTCGGCCTGGGCCACGGGAGCACCGAAGCGCAGCAGCACGCCGCCGAAGGCGATCGAGCACAGGGCGAACCAGGCCCAGCCCAGCAGCAGCCCGGCGAGGACGTCGGTGAACCAGTGCACCCCGAGCAGCACCCGGGTGGCCGCCACCGCCGCGGCGAGGCCCGCGGCCACCCCGACCAGCACGGCCCGCGTGCGGGGTCGACGGCCGAGACCGACGACGAGGGCGATCGCCATGAAGGTGGCGGCCGCGGCCGTGGCGTGGCCCGACGGGAACGACGTGCCCGAGAACCCGGTGAGGTTCAGCAGGTCGGGGCGGGCCCGGTCGACCACCCGCTTCACCAGCTCGGCGGCAGCGAACTGGCCGGCCACCACGACGGCGAGCAAGCCGACGACCGCCCACCGACGGGTGCGGCGCACCTCGATCACCGCGACGACCACGGCCAGCAGCACGATCACCTCGTAGCCGCCGAGACGGCTCACGTTGCGGAGCAGGTCGGTGGTCCAGGCGGTGGCGTGCTGGGCCCCGAAGCGGGTGAAGGCGAGGTCCCAGCGGGCGAAGCCGCTGTCGGTGCGCACCATGCGCAGCAGCAGGCCCACGCCGAGGAGGCCGAGGGCGAGCACTGCCAGCGCGACGGTGAGGGCGAGGCCGGTGAGCCGGGTGGGATCGACCCGCCGTCGCACGAGCACCGCCAGCGGCCCGTGCCGCTCCGGGACCTTGGCCATCTCGCTCGGGGGCACCGAAGGGGCCTCCACCGGACGCGGCCAGCGCGACGCCGCCAGCCACACCAGCACGCCCACCACGACGGCGGGCACCACCATCGCCAGCACCACCTCCACCGCATCCTCCTGTCGCTCCGGACGCTGCCCACCAGCCTGCCCGGCCGCGGGGATCGTCGATCGTTCGTCGGCTCTCGGCCGGGGTCTACGAGGGGTACCTACCCGGGTAAGGCAGCTCGCGTGACCACATCGCACGTCCCCACCACCCGGTCGGACGCCGCGGGCGACACCCCGCCACCCGACCGGCCCACCCACCGCCACCACGGGCCCGTCCCCTGGGCGGCCGAACCGCTGCCGGCGCCGATGGAGGGAGCGGCCGTCGCCGCCGACCGACGGGCCCACAGCCCGTGGAGGGCGCCCGCACTCGTGGCCGTCGCCGCCTACGTCGCGATCGGGCTGGTCCTTCTGGCCGCCGGCTGGGTGATCGTGCACACCTCGCTGGGCGACCCGGTGCGCAGCTGGGACGAGACGATCAGCCGGAACATCTCACTCGGGCGCACCTCGGGCTGGAGCGACTACAGCGACGTCGGCACGTCGGGCGCCAACACCATGCCGGTGGTGATCGGGATGGTCGTGGTGACCATCGTGCTGGCCGCGCTGCGCCGGTGGCGAGACATGCTGCTCGTGCCGCTCGCCCTGGCCATCGAGCTGAGCACGTTCCTCACCGTCAACTACATCGTCGGGCGCGACCGGCCCAACGTCGCCCAGCTCGGCGGCGAGCCCGGCACCCACAGCTTCCCGTCGGGCCACGTGGCCGCCACCTTCGTCCTCTGGTTCGGGATCGCCCTGCTGCTCGGCTCCGGGCGCTGGCGCACGCCGTGGCGCCTGCTGGCCTGGACGCTGGCGGCCGTGCCCGTGGTGACGGTGGCGTTCTCCCGGGTCTACCGGGGCATGCACTTCACCACCGACGTGCTCGCCGGTCTGCTCCTGGGCGCCGCGGCGCTGGCCGCTGCGGCCGTCGCCACCCGCTCGTCGTGGCTGGCGTCGAACCCGTTGTCGAGGCGTGACGGTCGAGCGGACCGCGACCTCGACCTCACCGAGGCGGAGGTCGGGCGATGACCGGCGTCGCCGTAGTCGCCCACGGGAAGAAGACGATGGGCGGCGGGCTCGACGAGCTGCGCTCGGTGCTCGCCCACGCCGGCGTGGAGCCCATCTGGTACGAGGTGCCCAAGAGCCGCAAGGCCCCCAAGGCGGCCCGGAAGGCCGTGGCCGAGGGCGCCGACCTCGTGTTCGTGTGGGGCGGCGACGGCACCGTGCAGCGCTGCCTCGACGCGCTCGCCGACGAGAAGGTCGACGTCGCGATCCTCCCTGCGGGGACCGCCAACCTCCTGGCCACCAACCTCGGCGTGCCGACCACCATCGAGGAGGCCGTCGAGGTCGGGCTCCACGGGCGGCGCCGACCCCTCGACCTGGGGCGCATGAACGGCGAGCACTTCGCGGTGATGGCCGGGGCCGGGCTGGACGCGCTGATGATCAGGGACGCCGATCGGGGCCTGAAGGACAAGGCCGGGCGACTGGCCTACGTGTGGACCGGCATCCGCAACGTGAAGGCCCGCAGGGTGCCGATGCGGATCGACGTCGACGGCCGCCGGTGGTTCGAGGGCGAGGCCAGCTGCGTGCTCGTCGCCAACGTGAGCACGATCGTGGGCGGGCTCTCGCCCTTCGAGAAGGCCGAGCCGGACGACGGCGTGCTCGAGGTCGGGGTGGTCGAGGCCGAGGGCGCCGTGCAGTGGGCCCGGGTCTTCGGGCGCATGGCCGTGGGCAAGGTCGACCGCTCGCCGCTCACCCGCACCACCTCGGCCCGCCGCATCGACGTCCGCGCCAAGTCGAAGATCGACTACGAGCTCGACGGCGGCCACCGCGGCCGGGAGAAGCGGCTGAAGATCCGGGTGCGGCCCTCGGCCGTGCGGATCTGCGTGCCCGACGAGGAGCGCGGGTGAGCACCGCGGCACCCGTTCCCGAGACGTGGGAGCTCACGGGTGACGACGCCCGCCAGGCTCTGAAGGACACGGGCCGCGGCGCCCTGCTGCGCGACGCCTTCCTGCGGATGCGCTGGGCCGACGGGTTCAGCCACGCCCGGTCGACCGCGTTCCTCGTGAGCCTGCTGCTCGTGCAGGCCACCATCGCCCTCGTCGGCCTGGGCATGGCCTTCGGCGACAGCCGGTTCTCGAACGGCATCGTGAGCATGATCCGCAACGCCGTGCCCGGGCCGGCGGGTGACCTGCTCACCGGCGCCGTGGGCCAGGCCACCGAGGTCGGCAAGTCGAAGCGCTACCTCGGCCTCGTCATCGGCCTCGTCGGCACGCTCGTGTCGGCCACCACGGTGATGGGCCAGCTCGAGCGGGGCCTCAACCGCCTCTACGGCGTCGAGCAGGACCGCCCGACCGTGCAGAAGTACGGGCGGGCGTTCGGCCTGGCCCTCACCAGCGGCGTGCTCGTGGCCATCGCCTTCGTCGCCATCGGCTTCGGCTCGGCCGTGGGCGAGCAGCTGCACAACGGCTGGCTCGACTCGACCTGGAACGTCGTCCGCTGGCCCCTCGGCGTCGCCCTCCTCGTGGCGGCGTTCGCCCTGCTCATGCGGTGGTGCCCCAACCGCCGCCAGCCGGCGTGGTCGTGGCTGGCGTTCGGCTCGTCGGTGTCGGTGCTGCTCTGGCTCGTGGTCACCATCGCCATGGGCCTGGTGTTCCGCTTCTCGACCTCGTTCGGCGACACCTACGGCTCGCTCGCCGGCATCGTCGCCCTGCAGCTGTGGTCGATGCTGTCGTGCATGGGCGTGCTCTACGGCGGCGCGGTGGCGGCCCAGCTCGAGGCCGTGCGCGCCGGCGCCCCCGGCCCGCAGCGGGAGCGCACCGCCGACGACGAGCCCGAGGCCGCCGCCGACGAGCAGCTGATGGTCGACCGCGAGCCGGCCATCCCCCTCACCGTCTGACCGACCCCGCCCGGTGGCTCGATCCGCGCCCCGGGAGGGGCCGCGATCGAGCCACCGGGGGGTGGGTGCGCGGTAGACGAAGTCGTCGGGGTCGACGGTGCGCGTCCAGTCCCAGTAGTCGACGAGGCGGAACGGGCTCACGGTGTGGATCTCGCCGGCGTCGTTGCGGAAGTGGGTGTGCTTGATCGCCGGGCTGTTCCACACGAGCTGGCTGATCTCGTCCTGGTGCTTGGCGTGGTACGCCTCGTACAGCTCGGGCCTGGGCTCCATGGCCTTGGCGCCCCTCGCGGCGAGCACGTCGAGCGCGGCGCCGATGTAGCGCATCTGGCACTCGGAGTGGAAGATCAGGCTGCCGCCGTGGTTCAGGTGGGTGCTCGGGCCGTACATCATGAACAGGTTCGGGAACCCGGGCACGGTGATGCCGAGGTAGGCCGAGGGGCGGTCGGCCCAGTACTCGTTGAGGCTCTGGCCGTCGCGGCCGTAGAACTCCATCGGGAACAGCACCTTCGCCATCATGAAGCCGGTGGCGAGCACGATGATGTCGGCGTCGACGTGGCGGCCCGACTCGGTCACGACACCGGTGGCGTCGACGTGGTCGATCGACTCGCGGACGAGCTCGACGTTGTCGCGCTTGAGGGCGCCGAGCCAGCTGCCGTTGTCCTGCAGCGTGCGCTTGCCGGTGGCCGGGTAGTCGGGGATGACCTTCTCGAGCAGCTCGGGGTCGTCGCCCACCTGGCTGGTGATCCAGTCGGTGAACATCTGGCGGGCCACGTCGTTGCCGGCGTTGATCGAGATGTGCTGGTCGGGCCACTCGGGGTCGATGCGGGCGTTGGCGAGGGCGCCGTCGGTGCCCGGCCAGAACAGCAGGAAGCGGTACCAGCGGCCGTAGAACGGCAGGTGCCGGATCGCCCACGTCATGCCCGTGGGCACCTTCTCGTGGTAGTTCGCGTTCGGGAACATCCACTGCGCGGTGCGCTGGAAGACGGTGAGCTGCTCGACGTCGGGGGCGATGGTCGGCACGATCTGGAAGCCGCTGGCACCGGCGCCGATCACGATGACCTTCTTGCCCGCGTAGTCGACCGAGTGGTCCCAGCGGGCGGAGTGGAACATCGGCCCCTCGAACGAGTCGAGGCCGGGGATGTCGGGGTACTGCGGCCGGTTGAGCTGACCCACCGCGGTGATCACCGCACGGGCGTCGAGGGTCTCCTCGGCGCCGTCGGCGGTGCGGACGAGCACGTGCCACAGGCCGGCGTCGTCGTCCCACGTGGCCTTCACGACCTCGGTCGAGAAGCGGATGTCGCCCATCAGCTCGTGGCGCCTGGCCACGTCCTCGAAGTAGGCCTGGATCTCGGGCTGCTGGGCGAAGTACTCGGTCCAGTGGTCGGACGGCTCGAACGAGTAGCAGTAGAAGTGGTTGCCCACGTCGACACGGCAGCCCGGGTAGGAGTTCTCGTACCATGTGCCGCCGACGCCGGCGTTCTTCTCGACGATCGTGAACGGGATGCCGGCCTGCTTGAGGCGGATGCCGGCGAGCACACCCGACTCACCGGCGCCGATCACCACGACCGGCAGCGCGGCGCGGGCCTCCGCCGGCGACGAGGTGGGCACGGCGCGCGGGTCGCCACCGTCGAGCTCCATCTCCTCGAGCACCATCGGCACGTACTCGCTGGGCACCGGCTCGCAGACGAGCCACGCCATCATCTCCTCGATGAGCGCCTCGTCGGGCGGGGGCGGGAGCACGCAGCCGGCGTCGCGGTAGGCGATGATCGCCTCGAGCGCCCGGGCCCGGATCTCGGCCTTCTGGTCCTCGGGCAGGTAGCCCTGGATCTCGTTGAGGAACAGCCCGAGGGGCTTGATCGGCCCCCGGATCCACGACGGGTCGCCGGTCATGTGGACCATCGACAGCGCCAGCGTCGGGATGCTGACGTCCGCTGGTCCTTCCGCCGCCAGCCCTGGGTCATGCCCGCCGACCTGGCCGCCGCGCTCGGTCGGTTCCACGCCGCCGACGGCAGCGAGGCCGGCGGGATGGGACACGGGGACGTCGCCCCCTGGAACCTGCTGCGCACCGCCGGGGGCTGGAGCCTCATCGACTGGGAGGACGCCGGCGACGGCTACCCGCCCTTCTACGACCTCTTCCACTTCCTCGTGCTCTCCCAGAGCATGCTGACCCGGCCGGACCAGCTCAGCGTCGTCGCCGGTGTCACCCGCCTAGAGGGGTGGATCGGCGAGGCCGTCCGGGCCTACGCCGCCGGCGCCGGCATCGGCACCGATGACGTCGCCGACCACTTCGACGACTTCCTCGTCCGGATCCACGACGGGCCGGTCGAGCGCGTCGGCCTCCGGTGGTCGACCGGGCGCGCCAAGCCGTCGTGAAGCGTCGCGAGGTCGCGCGCGACGCCGTCTGGGGCATCGGGGACCAGGCCTTCTCGAGCCTGACCAACTTCCTGCTCTCGATCATCGTGGCGCGCAACGTCTCGACCGAGGAGTTCGGCGCGTTCACCCTCGCGTTCGCGACCTACACGATCGTCCTGACCATCTCGCGGGCGCTCACCAGCGAGCCCCTCACCGTCCGCTACAGCAACACCACCACCGACAACTGGAAGTCGGCCACCGCCGCCGCCACCGGCACGGCACTGACCCTTGGCGCAGCCGTCGGCGGGGCGGTGGCGATCGTCGGCCTCGTCATCGGCGGCTCGGTCGGCATGTCCCTGGTGGTGCTCGGCGCCTCGTTCCCCGGCCTGCTGCTGCAGGACGCCTGGCGCTACGCGTTCTTCGCCGGGCGCCGGGGCCACTCGGCGATGGCCAACGACATGGTGTGGGCGGTGGTGCTCTTCGCGCTGCTCGCGCTGGTGATGCACAGCGACCTCAACGCGGTCGGGGCCCTGCTCATCTGGAGCGCCGGCGCGCTGGTCGCCGCCCTGTACGGGATGCGCCAGGCCGGCGTCTTCCCCTCCCCCTCGAAGCCGCTGCACTGGTGGCGCGAGCACTGGGACCTCATCCCCCGCATGACTGCCGAGGCGGTGGTGCTCAGCGCGTCGGCGCCGCTCACCCTCTTCGTGATCACCGGTGTCGTGGGCATCACCGCCACCGGCATCATCCGCGGCGGGCAGGTCCTGCTCAACGCGGTGAACATCCTCAACCAGGGCCTGCGCCTGAGCTCGATCCCGACCGCCACGCGCATCGCGGCGCGCTCGCGGCGCAGCCTCCTCAAGTTCTGCGCCGGCCTGGCCGGTGGCCTCGCCGTGTCGTGCCTGGCGTGGACCACCGTCCTGCTCCTGCTCCCCTCGAACCTGGGTGAGGCGCTCCTCGGTGAGACCTGGTCCGGCGCCCGCACCGTGATCCTGCCCCTCGGGCTCATGAACGCGTTCCTGGGCCTGCAGGCGGGTGCGGCCGTGGGCCTGCGCGCCCTCGCCGTCATGAAGCGGAGCCTCACCTCGCGGACGTTGTCGGCCTCCGCGACCGTGGGCTGCGGTCTGATCGGCTCGCTCACCGGTGGGGTCACCGGCGCGGCGTGGGGGATGTGCGCTGGCGGCGCCATCGGCGCGGTGGCGTGGTGGGGCCAGTTCCTCGCCAACGAGCGCCATCCCCCGGCCGATCCTGCGCCGGCCGAGGAGACCGGCCCCAGCGTGCCGGGCACCGCCGCCGATGCCAGCGACCCCGGTCAGGTCGGCGACGCCGACCTGACCGGCTAGTCCGCCGCTCGATGCGCGGGCCGCTCTCCCCGCCCTGTCAGGCCTCCGCCCGCCGTCCGCGCACCATCAGCGCCAGGACGGCCCCTCCGCCGAGCAGGAAGGCGGCGAACCAGGCGAGGAGGCCCACGTCGGTGCCGGTGTAGGGCAGCTGGCCGCTCGGGGCCGTCGACGAGGCGGCCTCGACCTCGGTCGCGGGATCGGCCCCGGCCGATCCACCGCCTCCGGTGACGGTGGTCG
>CAMFLJ010000066.1 GCA_945957335.1 uncultured Actinomycetes bacterium
GCGCGGCATCTAGCGCGCTCCCTTCACGTCATCGATGAGTTGGTCGAACAGCTCGAACAGGTAGGCGGCGTCGTGGGGGCCGGGGCCCGCCTCGGGGTGGTACTGCACGCTGAAGGCGGGGACGTCGAGGCAGCGGATGCCCTCGACCACGCCGTCGTTCAGGTTGCGGTGGGTGACCTCGACGCTCTTGGAGAGCGAGCCGTCGTCGACCGCGAAGTTGTGGTTCTGGCTGGTGATCTCGACGGTGCCGGTCTCGATGCGCCGCACCGGATGGTTGCCGCCGTGGTGCCCGAACGGGAGCTTGTAGGTCTCGGCGCCGAGGGCCGTGGCGAGCAGCTGGTGGCCGAGGCAGATGCCGAACACCGGCACCTCGCCGAGCAGTCCGGCGATGGTGTCGGGCAGGCCGGCGACGGCCGACGGATCGCCGGGGCCGTTGGAGAGGAACACGCCGTCGGGCTGGCGGGCGAGGACCTCCGAGGCCGGGGTGCCTGCGGGGACGACCTCGACGGTGGCGATGCCCGACAGGTGGCGCAGGATCGTGGTCTTGATGCCGAGGTCGTAGGCCACCACCCGCTTGGGCGTGCGGCCGTCGGGCCCGGTGAAGGCGACCTCGTAGGGCGAGTCGCAGGTGACGGCCCTGACCAGGTCGATCCCGTCGGTGCCGGGCTCGGCCGCGGCCGCCGCCTTCAGGGTGGCTTCGTCGGCGGTGCCGAACGCGCCGGGCATGGCGCCGAGGTCGCGGATGTGGCGGGTGAGGCGGCGGGTGTCGATGCCCCCGATGCCGGGCACGCCGGCGGCCTGCAGGAAGGCGTCGAGCCCCTGCTCGGCGCGCCAGTTGCTGCGGCGGCGGGCGAGGTCGCGGATGATCACGCCCCGGCAGAACGGCCGGCGCGACTCGTCGTCGAGCGGCGTCACGCCGTAGTTGCCGATGTGGGGGTAGGTGAAGGTGATGATCTGCCCGGCGTAGGACGGGTCGGTGATGATCTCCTGGTAGCCGGTGAGGGCGGTGTTGAACACGACCTCGCCGGTGGCGACGCCACCGGGCGCATCGGCGCCGATGGCCTCGCCCTCGAAGGTGGTGCCGTCGGCCAGCACCAGCAGGGCCTCACGGATGCTCATCGCTGGGCCTCCCCGTCGAGCACGGTGGGTTCGCCGCAGAGCAGCGTGTGGCGGACCTTGCCGCGCACGGTGCGACCCGCGTAGGGGGTGTTGCGCGACCGGCTGGCCAACCGGGCCGGGTCGACGGTCCACTCCTCGGCCGGGTCGAACACGACCAGGTGGGCGGGCTCGCCGGCGGCCACCGGGCGGCCGTGCACGTCGTCGATGCCGGCGATCTCGGCCGGGCGCCAGCTCATGGCGGCGAGCACCTCGGGCAGGGTGAGCACGCCGGGCTCGACCAGCTCGGTGACGGCGAGCGCCAGAGCGGTCTCGAGCCCGAGCATCCCGCAGGGGGCGTGGTCGAACGGGGCCTCCTTCACCTCCTGGGTGTGGGGGGCGTGGTCGGTGGCGATGGCGTCGATGGTGCCGTCGGCCAGGCCGGCCTTCACCGCGGCGACGTCGGCGTCGCCCCGCAGCGGCGGGTTGACCTTGAACACCGGGTCGTAGGACGCGACCTCGGCGTGGGTGAGGGTGAAGTGGTGGGGCGTGGCCTCGGAGGTCACCGGCAGGCCCTTGGCCTTGGCCTGGCGCACCAGCTCGACGGCCCCGGCGGTGGAGAGGTGCTGGAAGTGCACCTTGGCACCGGTGAGGCGGGCCAGGGCGATGTCGCGGAAGACCATCAGCTCCTCGGCCTCGGGCGGGATGCCGGGGATGCCGAGGCGGCTCGACCACTCGCCCTCGTGCATGTGCCCGCCCTCGGAGAGCGCCTCGACCTCGCAGTGCTGGGCGAGGGTGACGGGCCCGGGCAGGCCGCTGGCGTACTCGAGGGCCCGGCGCATGAGGCGGTCGTCCTGGACGCCGCTGCCGTCGTCGGTGAACACCCGCACGCCGAGGGCCGCCATCTCGCCCATGGGCGACAGGGCCTTGCCCTCGCGCCCGACGGTGATCGAGCCGCTCACCCGCACGTCGCAGAGCCCGGCCTCTGTGCCGGCGTCGAGGATCTGGCGCACCACGGCGGCGGAGTCGATGGCCGGCTCGGTGTTGGGCATGGCGAGCACCGCGGTGTAGCCGCCGAGGGCCGCGGCCCGGCTGCCGGACTCGACCGTCTCGGCCTCCTCGCGGCCGGGCTCGCGCAGGTGGGTGTGGATGTCGACGAGGCCGGGGGCGACGACGCAGCCCGTGGCGTCGAGCACGCGTGCGCCCTCGAGCCCGAGCGCCCCCAGGTCGAGGTCGGTCCCGACCGCGGCGATCGTGCCGTCGGCGGCCACGGCCACGTCGGCCTCGCGCTCGCCGGTGCGGTCGATCACCCGGCCCCCTCGGATCACCAGTCCCTGTGCCACGTCTGCCTTTCTCGTCTCGTTCGTGTTCGCGTTCTCGTCGGTGGGATCAGCCATTGCCGTCGCCCCCGAACTCGGTGCCGCTGCCGAGCAGCAGGAAGAGCACGGCCATGCGCACCGCCACGCCGTTGCGCACCTGGTCGACGATCACCGCGTTGGGCCGCTCGGCCACCTCGGCGGCGATCTCGACCCCGCGGTTCATCGGCCCGGGGTGCATCACCAGGGCGCCGTCGGGGAGCAGGTCGGCCCGGCGGGCGGTGAGGCCGTAGAGCGCCGTGTACTCGCGCAGCGACGGGATCAGGGCCTCGGTCATGCGCTCCCGTTGCATGCGCAGCAGGTAGCAGACGTCGGTGGTGGCCAGGACCGACTCGAGGTCGTGGCTGACCTTCACCGGCCAGCCGTCGAGGCTCGGGGGCAGCAGCGTGGGCGGGGCCACCAGGGTGACCTCGGCGCGGAGGGCGGTGAAGGCCGCCACGTTCGAGCGGGCCACCCGCGAGTGTTTGACGTCGCCGACGATGGCGATGCGCTTGCCCGCCACTCCCCCGGCGTGCTGGCGGATCGTGTAGCAGTCGAGCAGGGCCTGGGTGGGGTGCTCGTGCCAGCCGTCGCCGGCGTTGATCACCGCGGCGTCGGCCCACTGGGCGACCTGCTTGGGCACGCCGCTCGAGGCGTGGCGCACGACGATGGCGTCGACGCCCATGGCCTCGATGGTCTCGATGGTGTCGCGCAGCGACTCGCCCTTCTTCACCGAGGAGGTGCCGACGCTGAAGTTCATGGTGTCGGCCGACAGGCGCTTGGCCGCCGTCTCGAAGCTGAGGCGGGTGCGGGTGGAGTCCTCGAAGAAGAGCGACACCACCGTGCGGCCGCGCAGGGCCGGCACCTTCGGGATCTGCCGCTCGCTGACCTCGACGAAGGAGTCGGTGAGGGTCATCACCTCGTCGATGCCGCCGGCCACGTCGGGGCCGAGGTCGGAGATCGAGAGGAGGTTGCGTCGGGTGCCGGCTCCGGGCCGGCTCACTTCACCATCTCCCCGAGGTCGACGCCGTCGTCGGTGACGTCGACCACCTCGTCTCGGCGGGTCGGCAGGTTCTTGCCCACGAAGTCGGGGCGGATCGGCAGCTCGCGGTGACCCCGGTCGACCATGACGGCGAGCTGCACGGCGCGGGCCCGGCCGTAGTCGGCCAGGGCGTCGAGGGCGGCCCGGATCGTGCGCCCGGTGAAGAGCACGTCGTCGACCAGCACCACGGTGTGGCCGTCGAGCTCGCCGGGGATGTCGGTGACGGCCTCGGGCAGCACCGGGCGCAGCCCGATGTCGTCGCGGTAGAAGGCGACGTCGAGGCAGCCGACCGGCACCTGGATGCCCTCGATCTGCTCGAGCGCCTCGGCCAGCCGGGCGGCCAGCGGGATGCCCCCGGTCTGGAGCCCGATGAGGACCACGTCGTCGAGCCCGTGGTTGCGCTCGACGATCTCGTGGGCCATGCGCCACGAGGCGCGTTGCATGTCCTCGGCGGACATGACCCTGGTCCGGGGAACGAAAACGCCCCCGTACGGGGGCGTCAGACGGCGTTCGCGTTCGGCCACGCGGGTGTCCTTCCTGTCCGTGCGGGCCTCACAGGACCCGCTTCACGGTCAGGCGTGCACCATAGCAGCCCGACGCCGCCGCCGGGCCGGGCCGGGCGTCACACCGGCGGGCCCTCAGGCGTCGGGGCGGACCTCTTCGGCCACGGCCGACAGCACCCCGTTCACGAAGCGCCCGCTGTCGTCGGTGCTGTAGCGCTTGGCCAGCCCGACCGCCTCGGAGATGACCGCGCCGGTGGGCACGTCGGGCCGGTGGACCAGCTCGTAGGTGGCCAGCCGCAGCAGGGCCCGGTCGAGCGCGGGCATGCGCTCGATCTCCCAGTTGCGGGCGTGCGCGCCGATGAGCTCGTCGAGCTCGGCCTGGGTCTCGCCCACGCCGCGCACGAGCTCGACCGCGAACTCGTCGGGCTCGAGGGGCAGCGAGGCCAGCACGTCGCCGGGGCCCTCACCCTTCATCTCCGACTCGTAGAGCAGGTGGAAGGCGCGCTCGCGCGCCTCGCGTCGGCTGCCGGGCAGCGGGCCCAGGTCGTCGTCGGAGCGGCTCACGCCCGGGTGATGTACTCGCCGGTGCGGGTGTCGACCTTCACCCGGTCACCGGGGCCCACGAACAGGGGCACCTGCACGACGAGGCCGGTCTCGAGCGTGGCCGGCTTGCGGGCGCCCGACACGCGGTCGCCCTGGATGCCGGGCTCGGTCTCGGCGATGTTCAGCTCGACCGCGGCGGGCAGCTCGACGCCCACGATCTCGTCGCCGAACATCTTGAGGATGGCGTCGGCCGACTCGACCAGGTAGTTGGCGGCGTCGCCCAGCGAGGCGGGGCCCACGTTGAGCTGGTCGTAGGTGCTGTTGTCCATGAAGACGTAGTCCTCGCCGGCCCGGTAGAGGAACTGCATCTCGCGCTTGTCGATCATCGCCCGCTCGACCTTCTCACCACCGCGGAAGGTGCGGTCGACGACGGCCCCCGAGCGCACGTTCTTGAGCGTGGTGCGCACGAAGGCGCCGCCCTTGCCCGGCTTGACGTGCTGGAACTCGACGACCTCGAACAGGCCGTCGTCGAGATCGAGGGCCATGCCGTTCTTGAGGTCGTTGGTGGTGATCGTGGGCATTCGGGTCTTTCCTCGTGGAGGGCCGGGCGGTGCTCGCGGCCGGGTGGCCGGCTAGGGCGCCGGGTCCTTGGTGCTGTGGGTGAGGGGGCGGCACCCCTCGGCGGTGACGACGACGGTGTCCTCGACTCGGACACCTCCGTGGCCGGGAAGGTACACGCCCGGTTCGACGGTGACCACGTCGCCGACGGCCAGCACGGCGTCGCTCGTGGTGCCGACGCGGGGCGCCTCGTGGATGTCGAGGCCCACGCCGTGGCCGGTGCCGTGGGTGAAGGCGTCGGCCCATCCGGCCTCGGCGATCACCTGCCGGCAGGCGGCGTCGACGTCGACGGCCTCGGTGCCGGGGGCCACCGCGGCAACCCCGGCGGCCTGGGCCGCGGTGACGACCTCGAGCATCCGGGCGGCGGTGGCGTCGATGTCGCCGACCGCCACGGTGCGGGTCATGTCGGAGCAGTAGCCGTCGACGACCGCACCGAAGTCGAGCACCACGAGGTCGCCGGTGGCGATGCGCCGGCCCGAGGGGCGGGCGTGGGGCCGGGCGCCGTTGGGGCCCGACGCCACGATGGTCTCGAAGCTCGGCCTGGTGGCGCCGAGGCGGCGCATGGTGGCGTCGAGCTCGAGTGCGAACTCGGCCTCGGTCGGCCCGTCCAGCAGGCGGGGGCGCAGCTCGGCCAGCGCGGCGTCGGCCACCTCGGCGGCGGCGGCCATGCGGGCCAGCTCGCCCTCGTCCTTGAAGCGCCGGAGCCCCTCGACCAGGCCCGAGGTGGCCACCACGACCTGGTCCGGGAACCACTCGCCTGCGTAGCGCCGCTGCGCGGCCCAGCTCACGTGCTCGGCCTCGAGCCCGACCCGACCGGCGGCGGCGAGCGCCTCGGCGACGACGCGGCGCTGCTCGGTGCCGGTGATCTCCAGGCGGGCCGGCGCCCCCGAGGCGCCGAGCTGGTCGGCGGCCTGCTCGGTGTAGCGGCCGTCGGTCACGAGGAGCATGTCGTCGGCGGTGAGCACGAGGAGCGCCGACGACCCGGTGAACCCGGTGAGGTAGCGGATGTTCGTGAGCGACGTGACGAGCAGCCCGTCGACTCGCTCGTCGCCCAGGAGGGCACGGAGCCGACCGGCCCGCCCGGCCACGTCCATCGGCGGCAGGGCGGCGAGGCGGGCGGCCAGGCCGGTGCTCACGGGCGCCCGGGCCCGAGGAGGTGGGCGACGGCCTCGACGGCGAGGCGGTAGCCGTCGCCACCGAACCCGGCGATGGCGCCGGTGGCCACCGGGGCCACGACCGAGGTGTGGCGCCACTCCTCGCGGGCGTTCGGGTTGGAGAGGTGCAGCTCGACGACCGGCCCCTCGAAGGCGGCCAGGGCGTCGTGCAGCGCCCACGAGTAGTGGGTGAGGGCCCCGGGGTTGACGACGATGGCGGCGCAGCGGCCCCGAGCGGCGTGGACGGCGTCGACGAGCGCGCCCTCGTGGTTCGACTGGAGGTGCTCGACGGACAGGCCGAGGCCGGCAGCCGTGGCGGCGGCGAGGGCCACGTGGTCGTCGAGGGTGGCCGTGCCGTAGACGGCGGGCTCGCGCTCGCCGAGCAGGTTGAGGTTCGGCCCCGAGAGCAGCAGCACGATCGGCTGGGCGTCGGTCACGGTCGGTCCCCCTCGGAGCGGACGGCGCCGATGGCCGCCTCGATGTCGGCCCGGTCGACGCCGGTGACCTGCTCGACGCCGTCCGGCCCGTCGAGCACGAACGTGATGCCGTCGAGGGCCTTCTTGTCACGGCCCATGAGCTCGATGAGCTCGTCGTCGGTGAGGCCAGGCGGGAGCGTGGAGGGCAGGTCGTAGGCGCCCACCACCCGGCGGTGCTCGGCGACGCGCTCGGCGTCGATGCGCCCGAGGCGATGGGCGAGCTCGCCCGCGAACACCAGGCCGACGGCGACGGCCTCGCCGTGGCGCAGGTCGTGGTGCCCCGCGATCTCGATGGCGTGGCCCAGCGTGTGGCCGTAGTTGAGGGTGGCCCGGCGGCCGCCCTCGCGCTCGTCGCCGGCCACGACCGCGGCCTTGATGGCGACGCACGCGGCGACGCGCTCGTCGAGGGGCAGGGCGTCGAGGTCGCCGCCGCCGAGGAAGTGGTACTTGGCCAGCTCACCGAGCCCGCTGCGGTACTCGCGGGGCGGCAGGGTGGCCAGCACCTCGGTGTCGCACAGCACCGCGGATGGCTGCCAGTAGGCGCCGACGAGGTTCTTGCCCTCGGGGATGTTCACGCCCGTCTTGCCGCCGATGGCGGCGTCGATCTGGCCGAGCAGGGTGGTCGAGACGTGCACCACCGGCACGCCCCGGTGGTAGACGGCCGCGGCGAACCCGGCGGTGTCGGTGACGATGCCACCGCCGACGGCCACGACCGCGTCGGCCCGGTTGAGGCCCCACTGGGCCCACTCGCGGCACAGGTGCTCGACCGTGGCCAGGCTCTTCGAGGCCTCGCCGTCGGGCATCTCGAACACGCGGTGCTCGCGGCCCGGGTCGACCTCGATGCCGATGCCGGGCTGGGTGACGACCGCGACGCGACGGGCCGACGCCGGGACGACCCGGGCCAGCTCGTGGCGCACGCCGTCGCCGACGAGCACGTCGTAGGAGCGGTCGCCGAGGGGGACGGGGACGACGATCATGCGGCGGCCTCCCGCTGCTCGACGGCGCTCAGCACCTCGGAGACGACCTCGGCCACGGGGAGGCTCGAGTCGACGACCACGTCGGCGACCTCGGTGTAGAGCGCGGTGCGGGTGGCCTCCATCTGCTGGAGGGTTCCCGCCGGGTCGGCCTCGACGGCGGGTCGGTGGGCGCCCGACGCCACTCGGTCGACCAGCACCACGACCGGGGCCCGCAGCCACACCACGGTGCCGGCGTGCCGGAGCCGCTCGCGGTTGTCGGGGTCGAGGACGACACCCCCGGCGGCTGCGATCACGGTGGGTTCGGGAGCGGCGAGGGCGTCGGCCATCACCTGCGACTCGAGGGCCCGGAACGCGGGCTCGCCGTCGGCGTCGAAGATCTCGCGCACGGTGCGTCCGGTGCGGGCCTCGACCTCGAGGTCGGAGTCGGAGAAGGGCCGGCCGAGCACCTCGGCAACCCGCCGCCCGACGGTGGACTTGCCCACGCCCATCATCCCCACGAGGACGACGTGGCCGGGGCGGCCGGGCGCGGGCGCGCTCATGACCCGCCCTCGTCGGGCTGCTCGCGCTCGGCGGTGGGGTTCGGCTCGTCGAACGCCAGCGACTCGTCCCAGTTGATGGGGCGGTCCTCGGGGTCGAGGGACGCGACGGGGCCGGCGGAGAGGGCCTGCTCGCGCACCTGCTCGGCGAACCCGGTGGCGTTGCGGACGAACTCGCGCACCGAGTCGCCCCCGAACTTCCGGAGGGCCTCGTTGGCCAGCACGAGGGCGGTCATGGCCTCGGCCACGACGCCCATGGCGGGCACGGCGGTGACGTCGGTGCGCTCCTTGAACGAGGCCTTGGCCTCCTTGGTGGCGGTGTCGACGGTGGGCAGCACCGGGCGGTTCAGGGTGGCGAGCGGCTTCATGGCCACGTGGGCCACCAGCACCTCGCCGGTCGACATGCCGCCCTCGAGGCCCCCGGCCAGCGAGCTGGTGCGGCGGTACTCGCCGGCGCCGTCGTCCCAGACGATCGGGTCGTGCGCCGCGCTCCCCCGCCGGCCGGCGACGTCGAAGCCGTCACCGAGCTCGACGCCCTTCACGGCCTGGATGCTCATGAGCGCCTGGGCCAGCAGGCCGTCGAGCTTGCGGTCCCAGTGGACGTGGCTGCCGAGCCCCACGGGCACGCCGTAGGCCAGCACCTCGACCACACCGCCGAGCGAGTCGCCGTCCTTCGCCGCCGCCTTGATCTCGGCGATGATCTCGGCCTCGGCGTCGAGGTCGGCGACGCGCACCTCGGAGGCGTCGACCGACTGCAGGTCGCCCGGCGCGGGCCGCAGGCCGGGGCGGGTGCGCACCGGGCCCAGCTGGACCACGTGCGAGCCGATCTCGGTGCCGAGGGTGGCCAGCAGCTGCTTGGCCACGGCGCCGGCGGCCACGCGGGCCGCGGTCTCGCGGGCCGAGGCGCGCTCGAGCACGTTGCGGGCGTCGTCGAAGTCGTACTTCTGCATGCCGGTGAGGTCGGCGTGGCCCGGGCGGGGCGTGGTGAGGGGCTGCGCGGTGGCGCCGGGGGCGGGCGACATCTCCTCGGCCCACTTGCGGGGCGGCCGGTCCCACTCGCTGTTGGCGACCTCGATGGCGATCGGCGACCCGAGGGTGCGGCCGTGGCGGACGCCGGCCACGAGGGTGACCTCGTCGGCCTCGAAGCGCATGCGGGGGCCGCGGCCGTAGCCGAGGCGGCGCCGGGCCAGCTCGTCGGCGACGTGCTCGACGGTGAGCTCGAGGCCCGCGGGGACACCCTCGACGATGACGACGAGGGCCTTGCCGTGGGACTCTCCGGCGGTCAGGAAGCGCAGCACCGGATCAATCTACCGGGGCGCGCGCGGCCGCTCGAAGACGGTTCGGGGCTCCACGAGGCGCTAGCCGGTGACGAGGGCCCGGCTCGCCAGCACCGCGACCACCGTGCCGAAGGCCAGGAACGGCCCGAACGGGAACGGCCGGTTGCGCCGGCGGCGCAGCAGCACCACGAAGCCGAACACCGAGCCGGAGGCGAAGCCGACGAGCATCGCCCAGAGGACCAGGGCGAGGGACTCGGTGAACGTGGCCCCCAGCCAGCCCACGTAGAGGCCCATCACCGCGGCCAGCTTCACGTCGCCGAAGCCCATGCCCCGGGGCGAGATCAGGTGGGCGACGAACAGGAAGCCGAAGTAGATCGCACCACCCACGAGGGCGTACTGGATCTGCTCCGACGCCCCCTCGACGATCGAGATCACGGCGATGAGCGCGATCGACGCCACCAGGGACGGCAGCACGATGAGGTCGGGCAGGCGGTAGTGCTCGATGTCGATGGCGCTGAGGGCGGCCAGCACGCCGAAGAGCGCGCAGAACACCAGCATCACCGACCACGGCGCCTCGTGGAACCGCCAGCCGGCGGCCAGGAAGAGCACGAGCACCCCGAGGTGCAGGACGAGGTCGCGGCCGCGGAGGTCGATCGGCTTCAGGGGCCGGAACAGCGGCTCCCGGTCGGGGACGCGGTCGGCCAGGACCCCCGCGAACCAGCCCGCAGGCAGGGCGAGGACGGCACAGACGACCAGGCGGGCGATCACGGGCGCCGACGGTAGCGGCCGTGGCACCCGCCCCGGTGCGACCCCGGTGTCAGCTCGACGATGTCAGTCGACCGGGCCGAGCAGCTGGAGGAGGACCTCGTGGTCGACCTCTTCACCGGTGCCGTCGAGCTCGGCCAGGGCGGCCTGGCGCTCCTCGGCGTTGGTGGCACGGGCGGCGGCGGCCACGGCCTTGGCGGCACGGGGCGGCAGCTCGGCGAGGCGCCGGGCGAACTCGGCGGCGTCGACGGTGGGCGCGTGCTCGACGGCCCCGAACGGGTCGGAGTCGGCGAAGCCGCCGAGGTCCGGCGAGGGCTCGTGCACCGTGTCGAAGAGGATGTCGGCGTCGACCGCGGCGTGGCCGTTGCCGTTCCCGTTGCCGTTCATCGGCCGGGGCTCGGCCCACGGGTCGTCGACCGCGAAGGGGGCGAAGCCGGAGGACGGCTCCTCGGCCGGGGGCGCCCACTCGTCGGCGGGTGCCTCGACGGCAACGGCCTCGGTCTCTGCCTCGACGACGGGCTCGGCCTCGACGACCGGCTCGGGGGCGGGCTCGGCGACGAAGGACTCCTCGATCTCGTCGATGCCGACCAGGCCGGCCTCGACGAGCGAGCGGAGCAGGCGGCCGATGGCCAGGTTGCTCGCGTCGAGCTGCTCGGCGACGTCGTGGACCGACGCACCGGAGCCGACCGCGGCGACGACGCGCCACTGGGCGGGCTCGACCTTGACGGTGCCGCCCGGCCCTTCGGCGAGGAGGCGCACCGCGGCTCGGCCCGACGGGACCACGCGCTCGATCTCCCGCCACTCGGCGAGCAGCTCGGCGGCGCCGTTGAGGACGTCCTCGACCTCGGCGGCCTCGACACCGTCGATGCCCTCGACGTGCTCGGCGTCGAACTCGAAGTCGCCGTCCTCGAAGCGGAGCAGCTCGAAGACCAGCTCGTAGAGGTCGCCCACGCGGTGGTCGGTGGTGACCGAGCCGTCGAGGAGCCGGCCGTCGAGGACGACGAGCTCGCCCTGGCCCCGCGTGCCGCGCAGGCTCAGACGACCCGTCTTCGCGGTGCTGGCCACGAGCCGGAGTACGTCGTCGAGTGCGAAGGTGTCGATGCTTCCCTGCAGGGCCACGGCGGGTGCCTCCCAAGATCGAGATGTCGGCGCGTGCCGACACCAACCTCTGGCATGGGTTGTCGGCACGTCAAGGGCGACGATGGAGCGATTTCTCCGGGGTGCCCCGGTCAGCTCAAGAGCTCGGCCACGGAGAGCGACATCGCCTCGACCGGGGCGGCCTCGCCGGTCCAGAGCTCGAAGGCCACGGCGGCCTGGTGGACGAGCATCGGGACGCCGTTGACCGCGGTGGCCCCCTGGTGGCGGGCGGCCGCGAGCAGGGGCGTCTCGAGCGGTCGGTAGACGATGTCGACGACCAGCTGGCCGGCGTGCAGCGGTGAGGGGTCGACGGGGAGGTCGTCGGGGCCGGGCTCGCCCATCCCCACCGTGGTGGCGTTCACGACGATGTCGGCCGAGGCCAGGGGCCCCGCCACCTCGTCAGGGGCGACGACCCGGCCGACGCCGCCGAGCGGGGCGACGGCCTGCTCGGCGCGCGCCGCGGTGCGGTTGACCACCGCGACCTCGGCCGCACCGGAGCGGGCGAGGGACAGCGAGATCGCCCGGGCCGCACCGCCAGCGCCGAGGACCACGCAGCGTGCTCCGTCGACGGCCGTGCCGGTGGCCCGCACCGAGGCGACGAACCCGGGGCCGTCGGTGTTGTGGCCGACCAGCTCGCCGTCGACCGGCACGACGCAGTTCACCGCGCCGAGGGTGGCGGCGTCGTCGGTGAGGTGGTGGCAGGCCTCGGCCACGGCCTCCTTGTGCGGCGTGGTGACCGACAACCCGCCGAGGCCGAGGGCGCGCATGCCCGCGAGCGCAGCCGCGGCGTCGCCGGGCGCGACCTCGAGCGCGACGTAGACCCAGTCGAGCCCGAGCGCGGCGAACGCGGCGTTGTGCAGCCGGGGCGAGAGCGAGTGGCGCACCGGCGAGCCGATCACCGCGGCGAGCCGGGTGGCGCCGGTGGGCGGGAGCATCAGAAGATGCCCCGGGCCTTGGCGTCGGCGACGTCGCGGTTGAAGTCGGACTGGTTGGTCGAGAAGCACTGGCTCCCGTCCTCCTGGCAGAGGACGAAGTAGAGCCAGTCGCCGGTGGCCGGGTGCAGGGCGGCCTCGATCGACGCCTGACCGGGCGAGTTGATCGGGGTCGGCGGCAGCCCGGTGAACTTGCGCGTGTTGAACGGCGAGTCGAGGTCGAGCTGGGCCTGGGTGAGCGGCGCCTTGCGGTCCTGGAGGGCGTACACGACGGTGGTGTCGAACCCGAGCGACATGCCCATGGCCAGCCGGTTGTAGATGACCCGGGCGATCTTGGGCCGGTCGGACGGCACCTTGGCCTCGGCCTCGATCATGGAGGCCACGATCAGGGCCTGGTACGGGGTGATCGTGGTCTTCACGCCCTCGCCCTTGAGGGTGGCGGTGGCGTCGGGCAGCCCGGTGGTGGCGGAGGTGGCGTCGAAGGCCTTCACCATCTGGTCGACGAGGGCCTGCGGGTCGGAGGTCTTGTCGGGCGGCACCTGGTAGGTGGCCGGGAACAGGAACCCCTCGAGGTCGTTCGATCCGGCGGGCTGGAGCGACGGGTGGGTGCCGGCGAGCGCGGCGTCGAGCGCCGCCGGGTCCATGCCCGGGAACTTGTCGAGGATGAGCTGGCGGGTCTCGGACTCCCACAGGCCCTCGCGGACCAGGAAGCTCACCGGCTTGGGCGGCACCGGGCCCGCCTTCAGCACGTCGACGACGTCGCCCATCGACGAGCTCACCCGCAGGCCGTCGTAGTCACCCGCCTGGAAGTTGGCGTCGATGCGGTTGAGGCGGAGGTACCACTCGAACACGGTGGGGTTGGTGATGATCTTCTTGTCGGCGAGCGAGCTGGCGATGTCGGAGGTCGTGCTGCCGGCGGGGATGGTGAACGCCACGACCTCGCCCGGGTTGCCCGGGTCGATCTGGCTGCGGGCCCACACCACGCCGGCGCCGATCACGAGCACGAGCACGACGAGGAGGCCGAGCAGGGCGAGGCCCCACCGGCGGCCCCCACCGCGGGTCGAGCCGGTGCGGACCTCGACGAAGTCGGCGTCGTCCCAGCCGTCGTCACCGTCGATCGCCGGGGCGGGAGCGGGCGCCGGGGCCCGCTCGGGAGCTGCCTCGGCCGACGACCCCGCGGCCTCGGACCGGGCACCGGCCGGCGCCGTGGGCTCGGGGTCGAGACCCAGGATCTCGAACGGGTCGGGCTGCTGGGGCTGGTCGGGCACGGGTCTCGCTCGTTGGTGGGGGCGTCAGGGGCCGGCGGTGGGCGGTCGGTCGTCGGTGGGGCGATCGGTGGGCCGGCCGTCGAGCCAGGCCTGGAGCAGCACCGCGGCAGCAGTCTTGTCGACCACCTTGCGGCGGGCCTTCTCGTTGCGCCCGCCCTGGCGGAGCAGCTGGTGGGCGGTCACGGTCGTGAGCCGCTCATCGTAGGTTTCCACGGGCACCGAGGTGGCCCCGCGCAGCTGCTCGACCTCGGCCAGCACGCCCTCGGCGGCGGGCCCGACGGTGCCGTCGAGCGAGAGCGGCAGGCCCACGACGATGCACTCGACCTCGGCCTCCTCGGCCAGGGCCAGCAAGCGCCGGTGGTCGAGGGCGACGTCGCCGCAGCGCTCGACCGTGTCGTACGGGGTGGCCAGGGTGCCGGCGGAGTCGGAGAGGGCGACCCCGATGCGGCGGCTGCCGAGGTCGACCCCCAGGGCCCGCACCGGCTCAGGCGATGCCCGCGGCGGCCCGGGCGAGGTCGAGGGCGGTGTCGAGGGCGGCCGGGTCCTTGCCGCCGGCGACGGCGAGGTCGGCACTCTTGCCCCCACCGCCCTTCACGGCCTTGGCCGCGTCGGCGATGAGCTCGGCGGCGTTGAGCCCGCTGTCGGGGGTGCCGGCGGCGACGAGGGCCACGCCGCCCGACTCGGGGGCCGAGCCCAGCACGACCGCCCGGATGCCGGCGGTGTCGCGCACGGCGACGGCG
>CAMFLJ010000067.1 GCA_945957335.1 uncultured Actinomycetes bacterium
CCTCGAGTACGACGCGGGCCACATCTCCGGTGCCCGCTCCATCCCCATCGACGCGCTCGGTGAGGCCCTCGATCAGCTCCCCCGCGGCCGCGAGATCATCGCCTACTGCCGCGGCCCCTACTGCGTCTACGCGGACGACGCGGTGCGCCTCCTGGTCGAACGGGGCTTCACCGCCCGACGCCTCGACGCCGGCTACCCCGAATGGGAGCGAACTGCCCACCCCACCGAGACCAAGCGAGAGGCGCACACCGCTTGACGGACCATGCGCCGATCCACCAGCTCACCGGTTGGTGGACGCGACCATGCGGATCAGAGCTCGAACATCGCCCTGATCACTCTGCGGACGCGGAGGGTGACGAGAGCTCGCCGCCGACACAGGACGCATCCGGCGACATGGCTCTCGACCCGTCGAGCGGCGTCCTCGGGGAGCTGCCCGTCGAGGTAGGCATCGAGCGCCCGTCCAGGGTGGCGTAGCCAGCGCATGCAGCCTGAACCCGGCTCCGGACCGCGGGATTCCGTAGCGTCGGGGAATCCGGACCGAGGTCGCCGGGTTTCGTCGCCGTGAAGGAGACCACCGTGCCCGCGTCGAGTGACGCCCAAGCTGCGTTCTCCCGCCATGTGTTGCCCGAGGTGGAGGTCCTCTACCGGGTCGCCCGCTCGCTCACCCGGAACAGCGCGGACGCCGAGGACCTCGTCCAGGACACGATGCTCCGGGCGTACCGGGCGATCGATCGGTTCGACGGGCGCCATCCGCGGGCCTGGCTCTTGACGATCATGCGCAACGCGCACATCAACAGCGTTCGCCGGAAGCGGCCGGTGCTGCTCGACGACCCTGATGAGCACGCCCATCGATCGCGGTCCATGGCCTCGACCGACCCTGGCCCCGAGCAGGTCGTGCTCGACAAGGGCTTCGACGCTCAGGTCGAAGCCGCCTACCGGGACCTCCCGGAGAACTTCCGCGAGGTCATGGACCTCGTCGACATCGCTGGTCTCTCCTACCAGGAGGCCGCCGCGGTGCTGGAGGTCCCCCCGGGCACGGTCATGAGCCGACTCCACCGCGGCCGCAAGCGGGTGAGGGACACCCTGCGGACCAGCGGCATGACGAGAGGAACGAAGCCATGAAGATCCTCGGACGCCTCATCGGGACCCGCAACCAGATGTCGTGCCATCAGGTCGGCAAGGTCCTGCAGACCTATCTCGACGACGAGCTCGACGACGACTCCGCACGCAAGGTCGCCGCGCACCTCGAGGACTGCCGACGATGCGGCCTCGAAGCAGAGACCTACGAGGCTCTCAAGGCGTCACTGCGCCGAGGACCGTCGGGCCTGGCCGACGATTCGGTGGCACGGCTTCGCCAGTTCGGCGAGCGACTGGCCACGGGGGACCTCGACCCGAGCGAACCCGGCCCGGCATGAGCGCCGTGGACCGACCGGCGACCCACAGGGCCGCGACGACACCGAAGGAGCAGGCATGACCACCCGCGAGGACCAAGAGCAGCGGTGCGACGACAGCCCGTTCGACTTCTCCGACCTTCGGGCACTCTTCATGAACTGCACTCTGAAGCCGTCCCCGGAGGTGTCGAACACCGACGGTCTCGCGGACATCGCGGTCGCCGTCATGGAGGCCAACGGCGTCACGGTCGAGCGGGTCCGAGCCGTCGACCTCGACCTCCCTCCCGGCGTGCAGCCCGACATGACCGAGCACGGTGCGACGAGCGACGGGTGGCCGGCGCTCTACGAGAAGGTGATGGCCGCCGACATCCTCGTGCTCATGACGCCGATCTGGCTCGGCGAGAAGTCGTCGGTCTGCACCCGGGTCATCGAACGGCTCTACGGCAGCTCGGGGCTGCTGAACGAGGCCGGCCAGTACGCCTACTACGGGCGAGCCGGTGGGTGCCTCGTGACGGGGAACGAGGACGGCGCCAAGCACTGCGCCATGAACGTCCTCTACTCCCTCCAGCACCTGGGCTACGTCATCCCACCCCAGGCCGACGCTGCGTGGCTGGGCGAGGCCGGCCCTGGGCCCTCCTACCTCGACCCCGGCTCGGGCGGGCCCGAGAACGACTTCACCAACCGCAACACCACGTTCATGGCGTGGAACCTCATGCACACGGCTCGGCTCCTGCGCGATGCGGGCGGGTTCCCTGCTCACGGCAACCAGCGGGCGGCGTGGGACGCCGGCTGTCGCTTCGACTTCCCGAACCCGGAGTACCGGTGACGATCACTCCGAACCGATCTCCCGAACGGCCCTGAGGATCTCCTCGGCCGAGGGGACGGGATCCTCGCCCGGGCGGATCCTGCAAGCGAGCTGCGGCACCTCGTCGGGCTCGCCGAAGCGGTCGACCCCATCGATGGTGATGGTCGGGGACCCGTGCATGCCGAGGGTCCTGGCATCGTCCTCGCTCTCGACCACTCTCGATCTCACGGTCGCCCCCTCCGCCTGTGCGGCGGCTTCGAGGCTGCGGCTCAGCGCCACCGCGGCGTTGGGGCAGTCCGGCACCGACAGCACGACGATCTCGATCTCGTCCATGGGTTCCTCCCCGATGGTGGTGGGTCGGTGGGCGGGCTCAGTGCACCGTTCGAAGGGCCATCGCCGCAGCCGTCACCGTCGCGAGACCTCCCACGAACATCAAGAGGTCGCGGTTGCGGCGCACCAACCATGCGACCGCGGCGAAGACCATTGCGGCCACCACCGCCTGGGTGTAGACGGCTCGATCGGTGGCCGGCAGGAGCACCGACGCGAGGACGGTGGTGGCGCTCACGATGCCCTGCTGCGGCCGATCGAGGGGTGCACGGCTCGGGAACCGGGACCCGCGCTCGAACATTCCATCCGTTGCGTCGGGACGGCGCGGGAAGGCAGGGGGCCGGCACCGGGTTCCCGACCCGACCGCGTCCAGATCGACCTGACCGAGGAGCACTTCGATGACCGGCGAGAACCGCCTCCAGACCGAGATCGACGACACGATGGGCCCGTTGACGCCACCGCCGATCCAGGAGCTGATCGAGGCGCTGGTGGCGGACCTCCGGAGCGCCGGCTCGACGCCCGGGCTCGAGGTCGGGGACACAGCGCCGGACTTCACCCTTCCCGACGCCCACGGCGAGCCCGTCGCCCTGGCCCACCGGCTCGCCACCGGCCCGGTGGTCCTCTCGTTCTACCGCGGGGCGTGGTGCCCGATCTGCAACATCGAGCTGCGCGCCCTGCAGGACCAGCTCGACCAGATCCGCGACCGGGGCGCGTCGCTCGTCGCGGTCAGCCCCCAGCCCCCGGACACGTCGCTGTCGTTCGCCGAGACCCTCGGGCTCGGCTTCGACGTGCTCAGCGACCTCGACCAGGAGGTGGCGCGCTCGTTCCGCCTGCGGTTCCGGTTGAGCGATGGCCTCATCGCCCTCTACGAGCAGCTGGGGCTCCTGCTCCCCGAGCAGAACGCCGACGGCAGCTGGGACCTCCCGGTGCCCGCGACCTTCGTCATCGACCGGCAGGGCGTGATCCGGGCCCGTCACGTCGAACCCGACTACCGCCAGCGGATGGAGCCGGCGGCGATCCTCGCCGCTCTCGACGCGATCAGGGGATAGACCTCACCCCACCGTCGTGCGCCGCGGCTTCGGCGGTCCGGGCGCGCGCCCGTCGGCGCCGGAGCGTCCAGACCCCGGCGGCGACGACCGCCAGCGCGGCGCCGATCCCGATGGCGGCGGGAACCGGGTCGCTCGGCACGAGGGTCCGCTGCACCCACGCCTGGAGATCCGTCGCCCGATCGACGATCGGGTCACGACCGTCGCCCCCGCCGAGGGTGCGGACCTCGAACCAGCCGTACCAGGCGACGTAGGCGCCCGCGACGACCAGCAGCCCGCCGGACACCCGCGAGATGTAGGGCAGGGCCGACCTGAGGCGTCCGACCAGCCCGGCCCGGGCGAGGGCCACGGCGACGGTGAGGGCGGTGACGACCGCACCCATGCCGAGGGCGTAGACGACGAACACCGTCACCCCCGACACCAGGTTCCCCGAGCTGAACGTCGAGGAGGTCACGGCCAGGAACGGGCCGATCGTGCACGACAGCGACGCCACTGCGTAGGAGACGCCGAAGACGAACATCGACGCGAGGGAGCCGTCCCGTCCACCCTTCTCGAGCTTCGGTGTGCGCAGGAGGAACTGCCGACCGGCGAGGAGGGCGGCTCCCATGACGACGAGACCGATGCCGATGACGATCGTCACCCAGGGCAGGTAGCGCTCGACCGAGAGTGCCAGCGGGCTGATGATCAGTCCGAAGAGACCGAAGACGGCCACGAAGCCGGCGGTCAGCGCGCCGCTCACGGCGAAGGCGCGGGGCACCGCCCCTACGCCGGGTTGGTGGGACTCGCCGACGAAGGCCGCCAGGTAGGCCGGGAGGAGCGCGAACCCGCACGGGTTCACCGTGGCCGCCATCCCCGCGGCCAGCGCGACGGCGAAGGGCCCGTCGATCATCGGCTCAGGAGCTGGCGAGCTCGGTCATGCGCTCGACGAGGGCCCGTTCGCCCAGGGCACCGGCGACCACCTCGACCGATCCGCTGTCGTCGATGAACGCGTAGGCCGGTTGGGCGAACACCCCGTACGACGACCAGATCGTGCCGCTCTCGTCGACGACGTGGGTGAGCCCCCCGGTGCCGGTGTCGGCCACGAAGTCGTCCATCTCGGAGCGGGCGCCGCGTCCGCCGACGCCGATCACCTCTACCGACCCGTCCATGGTCTCGGCTGCTGCCACCACGTCCGGGGCCTCGCCCCGGCAGATGGTGCACCACGGCGCCCAGAACCACAGCACTGCGTCCTTGCCAGCCAACGACGCCGAGTCGAAGTCGGCCCCCGACAGCGTCGGGGCGGTGAACTCCGTTGGCTGCCCGCTGGCCTCGGCGCCGTCAGGCGATTGGGCCGATGACCCGGACGCTCCACAGGCCGCGGCGAGCAGGGCGAGGGCGATGACGGGCGCGACGAGACGGCGACGGGAGCTGGTTCGCATGGGCCGGGAACCCGGTGGCCCGCACCGGCATTCCCCACAGCTCACGGGAGGACCACCGTCTCTGGTGCGAAGGCTGCCCAGGCGAACCAGAAGGTGTCGACGTGCTCGAGCGGCGTGAGGGTCGTGCCTGCCAGCGGACCCTCCACCGCGGTGCCGAGCACGTCCCACGTCGAACCGGTCTGGTCGTCGACGAACCCGTTCTCGACCCGCCGGAAGGTCAGCAGTCTCCCCTCCACGGTGCTGAGGAAGACACCCGTGGCCCCGACGTCCCGCCCCCCGGTCACGTCGGCGCGGTCGAGCGCCGACCTCGTCCCGGGCAGGGCCCAGGCGACCACCGGTCCTCCGTCGAGCTCGAACGGGACCACGCCTCGTTCGAGCAGGGCGTCGAGGCGGATCGCAGTGGGCGTCGAGTCCAGCCCGGTGCCGACCACCCGCGTCTTGGCCGCGAACCGGCCGTCGATCTCCCCTTCGAAGAGGAACGGGGGGTTGTCGACGTCGTCGTAGCCGGGATAGGGGTTCGATCCGTAGTCGCGGTCGAAGCCGGTCTCGCGAGAGAGGACCAACCCCTGCGGGTGGGCGTTGCGCCAGTCACGCCAGGCGACCGTCGACACCGGCAGACCCTCGAGCTCGGCCCCGGTGAGCCGGCCCGCGATCGCCTGGCCGGTGAAGTGGCTCCACAACGACTCGGTCTGACGGTCGTACATGACCAGGGCGGACTGGTACAGCATCCCCGAGGTGCCGAAGGAGAGCACGCGCCCGTCGACCCTCCGGTCGACCGCCACGGCCGTGTTGCACAAGGGGCAGTAGGTCACCGACACCGGCACCCCTCCGATGGTGTCGTTGACGATCTCGTGCCAGAGCATCACCTGGACCGGATAGGCCCGTGCGTCGCCTCCCACCTCGATCGCCAGCACCGGCTCGTCGTCCGCCAGGAACTCGACCGCGGACGTCGGGAGGAAGCGTGGCTCGTCGATGGGCGGGATCCCGTCAGGCGGCGGTCCGCCGGAGATGATCTCGCCGATGTCGACCAGCGGCTCCGGCAGCGCCTCCGCCGACGGGTCGTCGAGGGCCGACGGCCCCTCCTCCACCGGGCTCTCCTCCACTTGGACGACCGTCACCGCCGAGCCCGAGGCCGCCGGGGCATCCTCGGTCCGAGCAGTGGATCCTGCGGAGCATCCAGCGAGTACGAGGGTGGCGACGGCGACGACGGCCAGCACGCGGCTGGCATCCATGGATCGGGAACCCGCTGAGGCGTCACGGGAATTCCTCGGCGAGGTCACGACCAGGCCACCCGCGATCCCGGCTCGTGGGGCTCGGTGCTCTCAGAGGTCGAGGAGGGCCTGCTCGACCACCTCGGTGAGGGCGGGGTGGATGTAGAGGACCCCGGTCGCCACGTCCTCGACGGTGTTGCCGAGGCACATGGCCTGGATCAGCGGCTGGACGAGGACCGCGGCGTCGGGCCCGAGGATGTGGGCGCCGAGGATGAGCCGGGTGGCCGGGTCGGCGATCACCTTGACGAAGCTGGTGGTGTCCTCGAGGGCCCAGCCGTAGGCCGTCGCGGAGTACTCGCGGACGGCAACCACGTGCTGGCGCCCCGAGGCGCGGAGCTCGTCCTCGGTCGCCCCGACGGTCGCGACCTGCGGGTCGGCGAACACGGCTGCGGGCACGACGTCGAACGACGCACGACGGGGCGTCTCGGGGTTCAACAGGCCGTGCCGGACGATCCTGGTCTCGGCGTTCGCCATGTGCTTGAGCTGGAAGTGGTTGGCGAGGTCACCCAGGGCCCAGATGCCCTCGACGTTCGTCCGATAGGTGTCGTCGGTGCGGACGTGGCCGTGCTCGTCGACCTCGATGCCGGCGGCGGCCACGTCGAGCGTGTCGCTGTTGGGCACCCTCCCGGTGGCGACGAGCACGACATCGGCCTCGATCTGCCGGGTGGTCCCCTGCGGTCCCCTGACGGTCGCCACCGTTCCGCCGGCGGAGCGCTCCAGGCGCTCGACGTTGCTCTCGAGGTGGAGGTCGAAGCGCTCGCGGTAGGCCTGGGTGAAGCGCTGCGCGATGTCGCTGTCGAGGGTGCCGAGCAGTGACGTGCCGCGGTGGACGATGGTGACGTCGGTGCCGAAGGAGCCGAAGACGTGGCTCATCTCCGCTGCGATGAACCCTCCCCCGATGACGAGCATCGACGAGGGGAGCTGCTCCAGGCGCATGATCGTGTCCGACGTGTGGACGGCCACCTCGTCGATCCCGGCGATGTCAGGGACGAACGGCCGGGACCCGACGGCCAGCACGATGCGATCCGCTTCGAGCTCCTGATCCCCGACGGCGACCACGCCGGGTGCCACGAGACGGGCGGCGCCGAGGTACACGTCGGCGCCGGAGCGGCGGCGGTAGTCGACCGCGGCGTCGTGGATGGGGTCGATCCGCCCGAACACCCGGTCGCGCACCGCGGGCCAGTCGACCGACTCGAGCCGGGCGCCGAGGCCGAAGCGGCCGGCTGTCTCGACCGTGCGGGCCACGTCGGCGGTGTGCACGAACATCTTCGAGGGGATGCAACCGCGGTTGAGGCAGGTCCCGCCGAACCGGTCGGTCTCGACCACGGCGATGCGCCAGTCCGCCATCTTCTCGTCCGGCAGCATGTTGCCGCTGCCGGCGCCGACGATGACGAGGTCGTAGTGGGTTCGGGTCACGGGGCGCTCCCTCGGTTCGGGTGACGGGCGGTCGGCTCGAGAGCACGTCGTGGGCGAGTGCGTTGCTCCGCAGCGGACGAGGGAGGAACCCGACGATCTCCCGATTTCGTCCCCGTGGGGAATGGCGCATCGCCGACGACGGGTTCCGAGCGCCATCCCAACCCTGACGAAGGAAGACTGATGAACGACTCCCGACGGATCATCCTGCGCGCCACCGGCGCAGGCGTCATCGCCTCGGTCGCCATGGGCATGTTCGCCATGGTCGCGGCGGCCACCTACCAGGACACCGGCTTCTTCACGCCGCTCTACCACATCGCCTCGCTGGTGATGTCGCCCTCCTCGATGATGGATTCGATGATGGCCGCCCAGCAGGGCACCACCTTCACCTTCGAAGCCGGCCCGGCGCTCGTCGGGCTGATGATCCACATGATGACCGGGGCGATGTTCGGCGCGATCTTCGGAGTCCTGCTCACCCGTCTCCCGGCGATGGGAGTGCTCCCTCGCGTCCTGGCAGGTGCGGCCTACGGCGTGGTGGCGTTCGCCGCGTCGACCTGGATCCTGTTGCCCATCGCCGGCCTCGTCGCCAACGACTCCGATGCCATCGACACGATGGCGTCGATCGTCGGCTACCCGACCTTCCTCGTCGAGCACGTCGTGTTCGGCGCGGTCCTCGGGCTGCTCGCCGTCTCCCGGGTCGCCCAGCCCGCATCGCCACGCCGTTCGGCCGTCGCCGCGTAGATCAGGGACGGCGACGTCGATCGCGGCGGCCGAGGGTGGGTGCAACCCCTCGGCCGCTGCCGTCCGACCCGCCGGGAAGCCTCTCCGGGCTCAGCGGGTTCCCGACCCATGACGACCACCGCCCTGCCCAGGGACATCGACGTGCTCGTGGTCGGCGGCGGCGCCGGTGGGCTCACCGCGGCGACCCACGCGGCGCGCCGGGGAGCAAGGGTCGTGATGGTCTCGGACGGCCCGCTCGGCGGGGACTGCACCCACACGGGCTGCGTCCCCTCCAAGACGCTGCTGTCGGCCGCTGATGCCGGGCTGTCGTTCGACGATGCCATGGCCCGCGTGCGCCGCACGATCGAGCGCATCGCGGCGACCGAGGACGAGGCGGCCCTCGCCCGGGCGGGGATCCACGTGGTGCGGGGACGGGGGCGCCTGACCGGACCCGGCTCCCTCGACGTCGACGGCCGGGTGCTGCGGGCCCGCCACATCGTCGTCGCCACCGGAGCGCGAGCCTCGGTGCCACCGATCGCCGGGATCGAGGGTGCGGGCGTCCTCACCAACGAGACGCTCTTCGACCTCACGACCCGACCGAGGCGCCTGGCCGTGATCGGGGGAGGGCCGATCGGCTGCGAGATGGCCCAGGCGTTCGCCCGGCTCGGAACCACGGTCACGGTGCTCGAGGGCGCCGACCGGATCCTGCCCGGCGAGGATCCGGCCGTCGCGCCCGTCATCACCGCAGCGCTCGGCGCGGACGGCGTCCGGGTCGTGACCGGTGCCCGGGTCCAGGAGGTCGTTCGCGACGGCGAGCTGCGTCGGGTGGGGCTCGCCGACGGCGAGGTCGTGGCCGCGGACGAGGTGCTGGTCGCCACCGGGCGGCGGGCCGTCACCGAAGGGCTCGGCCTCGAGGCGCTCGGCGTCGAGACCGACGCCACCGGCCGCATCGTGGTCGCCCCCACCTGTGCGACATCCGTGGCCGGTGTCTGGGCCGTCGGCGACGTCACCCAGTTCGGCGGGTTCACCCATGTGGCCGGGAACATGGGCTTCACCGCGGCCGTGAACACCACCCGCAGGAGCCGACTGATCCCACAGCTACGGATCGAGCGCCGCGTGGTCCCCCGTGTCGTGTACACCTCCCCGGAGGTGGCCCAGGTGGGCCTGACCGAGGCCGAGGCCGCCTCAGTGGGCGGACGGGTCGCCGAGCTCCGGTTCGACCACCTCGACCGGGCCGTCACCGCCGGCCACACGGAGGGCTTCGTCAAGCTCGTCGCCGGCCCTCGGCTGCTCACCCGCTCCCTAGCCGGTGGCGGGGTGCTCGGCGCCACCATCGTCGGCCCCGGTGCGGGCGAGCTCATCGGCGAGGTCGCCCTGGCCATGAAGACCCGAGCGTTCACCGGGCGGCTGGCCCAGACGACCCACGCCTATCCGACGTGGTCGATGGCGCTCCAGCAGGCAGCGACCCAGTTCTTCTTCGCCACCGACGGCGGTGGTGCTCGGCCTGCACGGCCGTGAGCGCCCGTCGGACGAGGTCAGTCCGACGTGGCCCGGAGCGGGGCGAGGTAGCCGATGCTGGCCACCGCGTAGGGGATCAGGTAGTTGAACGCGACCCGGACGTAGGTCGCCGCGGTCTGCTGGCCGTTCAGGATCACCTCGCCCTGGTTGACGAGCGTCAGCAGGGTGCCCACCACCAGCGCGACACGTGAGGCGGTGTGGAAGGTGACGCCCCGCACGATCAGCCCGAGGGCCTCGCGGCGGGTGGTCCAGGCGATCGGCCGTGGCCCTCGCGACCCGGATCCGGCGGTCATCGGATGGAACCCTCCTGTGCAGCCAGACCGAGGTGTTCCCCCGACCCGAGCGGCCGGGCGACGACCCGGCGCAACGGGATGCCCAGCTCTCCGCGCCAACGGCGGGCGAGCCGTCGAGCCAGCCGGCGACGGCGATCGGACACGCCTGGCAGGTAGAGCGACCGGACGAAGCGCTCGGCGTCAGCCGGGGTGGCGATCGGTACGGCGAAGCGACGGCACTCGTCGGACGCCACGACGAACCCGGCGGCTGCGATCCGGTCGGCGGTGTGGCGCATCACCTCCCGGTGGGGGAACGGGAACCCCGGAGTGCCGACGAGGAGCATTACCGCGCCCATCCGGAGCCGGTCCCGAAGGGTCATCGGGCCCGTCGCGGGGACGACCACGAGCAGGGCGCCGTCCGACGTCAGAACCCTCCGGGCCTCGGCGAGGGCGGCCGTCGGGTCGTCGACCACCATCAGCGACATCGAGCAGACCACCGTCGTCGCCGATCCCGTGGCGAACGGGACGCGCGCAGCGTCCCCCAGGACGACGGGAGCCCGTCCGCGCTGCACACCACGACGCAGCTCCTCCAGCGACCGATCGAGGCCGACCCAGCGGTCGCTCGCCAGCCCGGTCGGAGCACTGCCGCACCCGATGTCGACGGTGGCGCCCGGTCCGACGACTCGACCCTCGAGGAGCCAGTCGTATGGCGAGCGGCCGACATCGTCGCGGGCCGGGCCGAGCAGGTCCTCGGTGATGCCCGCCGAGGCGCCGTGGAAGCCGCCGAGGTACCCGTGCCAGTCGACCGCCCCCCGCCGGCTCACGACAGCTCGGCGGCGGAGCGACGACCTCGACGCCACCACGGCGACGGAGGCTCGTGGGTGGCCACACCTTGGGCCAGCGCCCAGGAGACCACCGCTCGCGGGGCCGGGTTGACCATCACGGTGCCACCGAGGGCCACGGTCGGAACGGTCTCGTCACCGCCGGTGGCAGCTCTCACGGCGGCGGCGCCGGCCGGGTCCTTCCAGATGTCGATCTCGGTGGTCTCGATGCCGGCCTTGCGCAGGGCCCGACGCAGGGAGCCGCAGTACGGGCAGCCGGGGCGCCAGTAGACGACCAGCTCGGGCCGAGCGCCGGAGGGCTCGGGGTCGAGCGGTGGCGGGACGGCGGCAGAGCTCATGGCCTCGGAACCCCGGCGGGCAGGCGGCTCATTCCCCGAGGGATCACCGTGCCGCTCGCAGGTTCCTCCGGGCCCACACGCCGCGCTGGACGATGCCGACCGCCACCGCCACGGCCATGAGGGAGAACCACAGGGGTGCCCACTGTGGCAGGAGCAGGAAGAACGAGAACGCCACGACCGTCTCGGCGCCTTCCACGAGGGCCGGCGGCATGGTCACCGACGTGAGCTCACCCGTCGTCGCGGCGCCGGCTGCTCGCTTCTCGAGCAGCGCCGACAGATAGGCCCAGGAGATCGTGTTGACGTAGAACGTCGCCAGCAGCACGGCGAGGGCGATCCAACCCGCCCGGCTGTCGAGCCACAGCGCCACGCCGAGCGGGACGAGGGCATAGCCGACCGTGTCGAGGACCATGTCGGCGTAGCCACCGAGGTCACTCTCGCGCTGCGCCGCCCGCGCCACCGAGCCGTCGAGCCCGTCGAGGAGCCGACCCAGCAGCCAGGCGATCACCGCGACCGCCGACAGGCCGGCCCAGGCCGCGCCGGCTGCGGCCACGGTGAAGGCGAAGGCGAGCACCGTGACCGTCATCGGCCGCACCGCTCCGGCGAGGCGCGTCGCCACCGGCTCGAGCACCGCTTCCTTGGTGTGGCGCAACCGCTGGTCGAACACGGCTCGAGTGTCGCCGAGATCGGCGGCGGTCACCCGGCGGAGACCGGGATGCGGGGCCCGCCCCGCGTGGGTCGAGGCGTCCGGGCGCCCCGTCGGGGCAGGAGCACGGCGAGCTCGGCGTTCTCCTCCGGGTCGAGGACGCTGTGCTGGACGCAGGCGGGCACGATCTGACCGGACCCGGGGTGGCCCATGGCGTAGACACAGGCCTCGAGCCGCTCCTGGGCGGCCCGGAGGCTCGGGGCCTCGAGTCGCTCGCCCCGCTGCAGGGCCTCCCACGCCGGGCCCACGTCGGCGGCGTCGATGAAGCTGTGCATGACGTAGGTGGTGGGGTGGACGCCGTGGAGGAACGCCTTCGCTCCCCCACCTCGACGGATGAGGCGCCTCGCCCAAGCGGCGGCGGTCGACAGGTCCCGACGGTTTGCCAGGACGATGCGCGCCATCCGCGCACCCATCGATGCTCGGGAGGCGAACAGGAAGTTGCCGGGCAGCGCCCGGTAGAGGGCGTCCCGGGCCGCCAGGTCGTGGGGATCGTCGTCCTCGAACACGGGGGTGTAGCGGTCGTCGGTCCAGAGCCCCCACGTGGCCCGGTTGCAGCGGAGATCTCCCATCTGCATCGCCCGGAAGGGGAGCGACCGTCCGACGCCGCGCTCGACCTCGTGCCAGACCGCGTCGTCGGTGAGGGCCCGGTAGTCGTCGTCCCATCGGCGCTCGTTGCCGACGTGGGCTGCCGGCTGGAAGGAGAAGACGCGGAACCCCATCCGGCGACCCCTCTGGACCACCCCTGCGATCTGGTCGAGGTTGGCGGGGGTGACCGTCATGTTGTGGGCCAGGTGGTGGCGCACCCCGTGCTCGCGCCGCAGTCGCTCGAACATGTCGACGGTCCGCTGCCGGAAGACGTCGAGCTCGGCCTCGGTCTCGGGGTGTGGCGCGCCACGGCGGCCGTGCATGGTGGTGTCGATGTGGATGGCGAAGGCGAGCACGTCGAAGCGGCGGCGGCCGTCGGGCCGTACCGCCAGCCGTTCGAGGTAGTCGTAGTCGAAGTCGCCGTGGCTGAAGCTCATCGGGAAGCGCTCGTGTCGGCGCATGACCTCGAGCGCCTCGGCGTGGTCCTCGGGGTCGAGGAGCGTGGCCTCGCCGCCGATGAGCTGGGCGTGCACCCCGGGACCTCGGGCAGCGCGCAGGAACGACATCTGGGCGTCGACCTGTTCGATGGTGTGGCGCCCGTCGACGCGCACCTTGTTGGCGTCGGCCGAGTGGTAGCAGGGCTTGCAGGCGAAGTCGCAGGAGGGGAACACCCCGTGGGTGCCTTCGCACCCGGTGAGCTTCTGGCCCATGAGCTGGGCCGGGTTGCGGACGTGGTCCGGCAGCTCAGCCCAGCGCCTCGCCAGCGAGTCGGCGACGTCTGGGGCGACGGGACGGGTCCGCCGTTCGAGCGTCCGCAGCTTCTCCGTCACTGCGGCGAATCGGGTTGTCATCGGGAGCCTCCGGTTCGGTGTTCGACCTCCACGGTCAGCGAGCGGCCGGCGAGGACGGCGAGGACGAGGGCGGGCAGGAGCAGCACGACGGTGACCGCCGCGCCGATCTGGGGGTCAGAGCGCAGGTAGGGGACGGCCACCACGGGGAGCATCGGGATGCCGCCCCCGACACCCAGGCTGGTGCCGTACTGGCTCCACGACACGGCGAACCCGAGGGCGACGGCCAGGAGCACCGCGCCTCGGCTGGCGGGCAGGGTGACGGTCAGGAAGCGGCGCAGGGGACCGGCGCCGAGCGTCGACGCGGCTTCCTCGTTGGAGGTGAGCTCCGGTGAGAACGCCGGGACGAGGGCCAGGACCACGTAGCCGAGGACGTAGACGAGATGCGCCAGGACCACCCCGGCGAGCGAGTCGGCCAGACCCAGGCGCAGCATCCAGGTCGTGAGCCCGGTGCCGACGGCGAGCTGGGGGACCACGAGCGGAGCGACGACGACGGCGACGATCGTGGTCCGGACCCGCCCGGACGACACCGAGATGGCCCGAGCGGCGGGCCATCCCACGACGAGCGCGATGGCGACCGACGCGCCCGCCACGGCCGCCGAGTTCCGCACCGCCGGCAGCAGGAGCGGATCGTCGAACAGGGCGTCGAAGCCTCGTGTGCCGATGGTCTGGGGCCAGAGGCTCCGGCCGGTCCACTGGTCCGCCAGCGCCTCGACGACGAGCAGCCCCTGTCTCTTATACACATCTCCGAGCCCCACGAGACTAAGGCGAATCGCGGTTTGCGTGGTGTGGGTGAAAAGGGG
>CAMFLJ010000068.1 GCA_945957335.1 uncultured Actinomycetes bacterium
GTTTGCGCCAGAAGAGCGTGCCGAGTTTACGCGCCTGATGCGCCGCGTGCTGGAGGGCCAGGGCCCCGCCGGTGCCGGGGCGTTCGTGGCCGAGGTGCGCGCCGCGCTCGACGCCGCGTCCTGAGGCTGCCGTCACGACGTGACGTTGGGCCCTGCGGGCCCGGTCGCCCGGCTCGGTAGGGTCGGCGGCGATGACCGATGTCGAGCAGCCCCTCTTCGAGCGCGTCGACGGCGTCGACTTCTTCGTGCGCCTCGTCGACCGCTTCTACGCCCGGGTCGTGGTCGACCCGGTGCTCATGCCCCTGTACCCCGAGGACGACATCGACGGGGCGAAGGTGCGCCTGGCGTACTTCCTCGCCCAGTTCTGGGGCGGGCCCACGACCTACAGCGACGCCCGGGGCCACCCGCGGCTGCGGATGCGCCACGCCCCGTTCGTGATCGGCGAGGCCGAGCGCGAGGCCTGGTACCGCGACATGTCGCTGGCCGTGGGGGAGATGGTCGAGGCAGGCGAGCTGAGCGAGGACGACGAGGCGCGGATGCTCTCGTACTTCCACCAGGCGGCCCGGCACATGATCAACGCCGAGGGCTGAGACGCCCGTCACGCGCCGGCCCCGCCGGTCGGGGCCCGGATTGCATGGAATCCAGCCTGGTGCATGAAGATGCAGCGAGGGCCCGGACATCCACCAATTGCAGCGGATCTCCCGCGATGCTGGTCCCCATCGGGCGATCCCGTCCGAGTTCGACAGCAGGCCCGGCCACCCGACCCGGGATCCGTCCCGAGCCGGGCCGACAGGAGGAACCATGACCAAGAGCGAACTCATCGCCGAGATTGCCAGCCGCACCGGCCTGGCCAAGACCGACGTCGAGAAGAGCCTCAAGGCCTTCGAGGACGTCGCCCACGAGATCGTCGCCAAGGGTGACGAGAAGCTCACGCTTCCCGGCTTCCTGAGCTTCGAGCAGGTCGACCGCAGCGCCCGCACGGCTCGCAACCCGCAGACCGGCGAGACCATCCAGGTGCCCGCCTCCAAGGCGGCCAAGGTGACGGCCGGCTCCAAGCTCAAGGCCTCCGCCAAGGGCAAGTAGCACCCCTCCGGCCCCTCAGCGGCCGGACCTGACGTCGACGAGCACGGGGAGCGCCAGGCGCTCCCCGTGCCGCGTCCGCCCAGCGGCGCCGGAGCGGTCGACAGCGGCCGCCCGCCCGGTCGGCCTGCACTAGCTTCGGCGCCATGACTGCCACGCTCTCGCCCGGTGACAAGGCCCCGGCGTTCACGCTGCTCGACCAGGACGAGCAGAAGGTGAAGCTGACCGACTTCAAGGGCCGCAAGGTGCTCGTGTACTTCTACCCGAAGGCCGACACGCCCGGCTGCACGACCCAGTCGTGCGCCCTGCGCGACATCGCCGGCGAGGTCGGCGACACGGCCATCGTCGGCATCAGCCCCGACACCTCGGCCCGCCAGAAGAAGTTCGACGAGAAGTACTCGCTCGGCTTCCCGCTGCTGGCCGACACCGAGCACGAGGTGGCCGAGAAGTTCGGCGTGTGGGGCGAGAAGAAGAACTACGGCCGCACCTACATGGGCATCATCCGCTCGGCCTTCCTCATCGACGAGAAGGGCAAGGTCGCCGAGGCCTGGTACAAGATCAGCCCCAAGGACACCCCGATCAAGCTGCTCAAGGCCCTCGAGGGGTGAGCGGCCTGCCGGCCCCGGCCGACGTCCTGCCCCACCGCCCGCCCTTCCTCCTGCTCGACGAGGTCGTCGAGCTCCGCATCGGCGAGGGCGCCAAGGGCCTGTGGCGCCTCACTGGCGACGAGGACTTCTTCGCCGGCCACTTCCCGGGGCGCCCCACGCTCCCGGGCGTGCTGATGCTCGAGGCCATCGCCCAGCTCGGTGCCTACGCCGTGCTCTCCGACGACCGCTTCGCCGGCAAGCTGCCCCTGTTCGGCGGCGTCGAGAAGGCCCGCTTCCGCCGCCAGGTCGTGCCCGGTGACACCCTCGAGCTCGAGGTCGAGCTGGGTCGCATGTCGGCGAGGGCCGGCAAGGGCTCGGGCCGGGCCCACGTCGGCGGTGAGACGGCGTGCGAGCTCGACCTGCTCTTCGTCTTCGCCGACGCCGAGGCCTGACGGCGCCCCCCGGGTAGAACGACAGCCGTGCCCGTCACCGTCGTCGACAGCCCGATCGGCCCGCTCAGCCTCACCGCCGGCCCCGCCGGCCTGGTGCGCATCGCGTTCGGGCCGGTGCCCCACGAGCCCGACCCCGGTGGCGGCACCGGGGCGCAGGCCCACCTCGACCAGGGTGTCCAGGAGCTCGACGAGTACTTCGCCGGGCGGCGCACCGCGTTCACCGTGGCCCTCGACCGATCGGCCCGAAGAGGCTTCCGGGGCGAGGTGCTCACCGCGCTCGAGACCGTGCCCTACGGCGAGACCGTCACCTACGGTGAGCTGGCCGGGATGGCCGGGCGGCCCCTGGCCTCGCGGGCCGTGGGCACGGCGATGGCCACCAACCCGCTGCCGCTCGTGGTGCCCTGCCACCGGGTGCTGGCCGCCGGCCACCGCCTGGGCGGCTACGGGCCGGGCCCGGCGCTCAAGGAGCAGCTCCTGCGCCTGGAAGGCAGCTGGCCCGTCCTCTGAGGGACGGGCCAGTGCCGGCACTTCGGGTTGCTCCCCGCCGGGTGAGGGCGCCGCAGCGCCGCCGGCGGGTCGGTCCGTGGGTCAGTCGGTGGCGGGGCCGATCACCACGCAGCCGTTGTGGCCGCCGAAGCCGAACGAGTTCGACAGGGTCGGGCCCGGCACCCACTCGCGGGCCTCGCCGACGACGAGGTCGATCGGGGCCATGTCGGGGTCGGGGGTCTGGTAGCCCGCGGTGGGCGGGATCAGGCCCTTCTGCATGCCGAGCACGATGCCCACCGCCTCGAGGGCGCCGGCGGCGCCGAGCGAGTGGCCGGTGACGCCCTTGAACGACGTGACGGGCGGGGCCTCGGCGCCGAACACCTTCAGGATGGCCTCGGCCTCGGCCGCGTCGTTGAGCGGGGTCGAGGTGCCGTGGGCGTTGATGTAGGTGATGTCGGCCGGGGTCAGCCCGGCGTCGGCGATGGCGAGCTCCATGCAGGCGATGGCGCCCACGCCGCCGGGGGAGGGGGCGGTGATGTGGTGCGCATCAGCGGTGGAGGCGGCACCCATGACTTCGGCCAGGATCGTGGCGCCACGGGCCTTGGCGGTCTCCCACTCCTCGAGCACCAGCACGCCGCCGCCCTCGGCCATCACGAAGCCGTCGCGGTCCTTGTCGAAGGGCCGCGAGGTGAGCGTGGACGACATGGCGGTCATGTTGGTGAACCCGGCGATGCACACGTCGGTCATCGTCGACTCGGTGCTGCCGGTGACCATGGCGTCGCAGCGGCCGCTGGCGATGAGGTGGTAGGCGTTGCCGATCGACTGGGTGCCGGCGGCGCACGCCGTGCAGGTGTTCTCGCACGGGCCCTGGTAGCCGTACTTCATGGAGATGGCCGCCGAGGCGGCGTTGGCCATGAGCATGGGCACCATGAACGGGCTCACCCGGCGGGCGCCCTTGGCGTCGTGGACCCGGACCTGCTCCTCGAGGGTGTTGAGGCCCCCGATGCCGGTGCCGATCCAGGTGCCGATCTTCAGTGGGTCGGCCTGGAGCTCACCCGACTGGGCCAGCGCCTCGGCCGCGGCGGCGATGGCGAACTGGGCGAAGCGGTCGGTTCGCCGGGCCTCCTTCGGGTTGGCGAAGTACGGCTCGGGGTCGAAGTCGGTGATGCGGCGCAGGCCTTCGGGGGCGGGCCCGTTCAGGCCCGCCCAGAACGCCTCCACGCCGATGCCGCAGGGGCTGACGACACCGATGCCCGTGACGGCGACCCGGCGACCCGACATCACTGCTTGGAGGTGACGAGGTCGAACGCCTGCCCGACGGTCTCGATGCCTTCCAGCTCGGACTCGTCGACGGTGACGTCGAACTCTTCCTCGAGGGCCATCACGAGCTCGACGAGGTCGAGGCTGTCGGCGTCGAGGTCGTCGCCGAACTTGGCCTCCTTGGTCACCTGGTCGGGCTGCACGGCCAGGACCTCGACGGCGCACTTGCGGAAGCGCTCGAAGGCTTCGTCACTCACGGGTTGCTCCTTGTTTCGGGTTGCCCCACGGTAGTCGGGCAGGGGTGGTGGATCGCAGGCTCGCGGCGGGGCCGGAGCCTGGGGAGGACGGGTGCGGACGGCTCAGGTGGCGCCCATGCCGAGGCCGCCGTCGACGGGCAGGACGATGCCCGTCACGTAGCCGGCGGCGTCGCCGGCGAGGTACTGCACGGCGGCCGCGACCTCGGAGGGCTCGGCCAGGCGGCCGAGGGGCACGGCCCCCTCGATGGCGCCCCGGGCGTCGTCGCTGACCGCGGCGAACATGTCGGTGGCCACCGGGCCGGGGGCCACGACGTTGACGGTGATGTTGCGCGAGGCGAACTCGCGGGCGAGCGAGCGGGCGAGGCCCACGAGGCCGGCCTTGGACGCGGCGTAGTTGGCCTGCCCGGCCTGGCCGGTGCTGCCGACGACGGAGCCCAGGAAGATGATGCGCCCCCAGCGGGCCCGCATCATCTTCTGCACGGCCCGCTTCGCCACGCGGAAGCCGCCGACGAGGTTGGCGTCGAGGACGCCGGCGAAGTCGTCGTCGGACATGCGCAGCACGAGCATGTCGGCGGTCATGCCGGCGTTGGACACGAGCACCTCGACCGGGCCCAGGGCCTCCTCGATCTGGGTGAACGCGGCGTCGACCTGCGCGGCGTCGGTGACGTCGCAGCGCACGGCGAGGATGCCGTCGGCCTGGTCGGCGGCCGGGGGCTCGGAGCGGTAGGTGACGGCCACCTTGTGGCCGTCGTCGGCGAACGCCCGGGCGCAGGCCAGGCCGATGCCGCGGTTGCCGCCGGTGACGAGGACGACCCGTGGGGTCGTGGCGCTCATCGCACGACCTCGGGGAGGTGGCCGGTCCAGCGCACGACGGCGCTGGCCCAGCTCATGCCCGCGCCGAAGCCGACGAGCAGCACGAGGTCGCCGGGGGAGACCCGACCGCCCTCGAGGGCGTCGACGAGGGCGAGCGGGATGCTGGCCGAGGAGGTGTTGCCCGTGGCGTGGAGCACGGTGGAGACCTTCTCGCTGCCGATCTCGAGGCGCGAGCAGGCCGCCTCGATGATGCGGATGTTGGCCTGGTGGGGCACGACGAGGGCGATGTCGTCGGCGGTGACGCCGGCGGCGGCCATCGAGGCGCGGGCCGAGTCGACCATCACGGTGACGGCCTTGCGGAAGACCTCCTTGCCGACCATCTGCATGTAGCCGCCGATGGGGGCGTCGAGGAACTTCCGGGCTGAGCCGTCGCTGCCCATGTCGAACGCCAGGAGCTGGCCCTCGTCGCTGGCCTCGAGCACCACCGCGCCGGCGCCGTCGCCGAAGAGGATGGCGGTGTTGCGGTCGTCCTGGTCGGTGATGCGGCTGAGGGTCTCGGCCCCCACGAGCAGGATCCGGTCGAGGCCCATGGCGATGAGCCCGTGGGCGTGCACCAGCCCGTAGACGAAGCCCGAGCAGGCGGCGTTGAGGTCGACCGCGCCGCCGGCGATGCCGAGCTCGTGCTGCACCTCGGAGGCGGTCGAGGGGATCTGGTAGTCGGGGCTGGTCGTGGCGAGGATCACGAAGTCGATGTCGTCGCCCGTGACGCCGGCCATCTCCATGGCTGCCCGGCCGGCCTCGATGGCGAGCCCGGCGGTGCTGCCGCCGTGGCGGCGCTCCTTGATGCCGGTGCGCTCGGTGATCCACTCGTCGGAGGTGTCGAGGCGGGCCTCGAAGTCGGCGTTGGTGACCACGTTGTCGGGCAGGGCGGTGCCCCATCCGGTGATGGTGGCCCCACGGACGCCGGCGGGGATGGCGGGGGTGCGCTCGGTGCTCATGCCGTGCGCAACCAGGCGATGGGCTGGCTGGTGGTGACGCGCTCGCCCTCGACGGCGAGCATGCCGACAAGGACGCCCTCGAAGGGGGAGCGGACCTCGTGGTCGCCGACCGTGCCGAGCACCGTGCCCGGCACCAGGTGCAGGCCGGCCTCGGCGGTGGGGGCGGGGGCGAAGATGCCCGCCCCGGGGCTGACCACCATGCGCTCGGTGGCGAAGAGGTGCTCGCCCTCGTGGACCACGACCTCGGCCACCTCGGCGACCTCGGGGGTGGCCAGGGCGGTGAGGAGCTTGTCGAGGTCGTCGGGCGTGGAGACCGACAGCGTGGTGACGCCGCTCAGGGTGCGCTTGGCCATGCCGGTGAGCACGTTGCCGGGGCCGAGCTCGACCACCACGCGGGCGCCGGCCTCGCCGATGTGGTCGAGGGTCTGGCGCCAGCGGACCGGGCTGCAGAGCTGGGCGCCGAGCAGGCCGGCCCACTCGTCGCCGCCGGTGTGGGCCCGGGCGTCGACGTTGGCGTAGACGGGCAGCTCGGCCTCGCGAAGCTCGGCGGCGTCGACGGCCTTGCGGAGCCGCTCGCGGGCCGGGGCCATGAAGGGCGTGTGGAACGCCCCGCTCACGGCCATCGGCATGACCTTCTTGGCCCCCAGCTCCTTGGCGACCTCGGCCGCCTCGGCGACGGCCTCGGGCTCCCCGGCGATCACGACCTGGCCGGGAGCGTTGTAGTTGGCGACCCAGACGTCGCCGTCGACGCGGGCGCAGGCGACCTCGACGTCGTCGTCGTCGAGCCCGAGCACCGCGGCCATGGTGCCGGTGCGCTCGGTGGCGGCGGCCCGCATGGCGGCGCCCCGCTCGGCGACGAGGCGCAGGCCGTCGTCGAAGGCGAGGGCGCCGGAGGCGACGAGGGCGGTGTACTCGCCCAGGCTGTGGCCGGCGGCGGCCGCCGGCTCGACGCCGAGGCGCTCGACGGCGTCGAGCACCACCAGGCTGGTGAGGAACGTGGACAGCTGCGCGTTGTCGGTGAGCTTGAGCTCGTCGGCGTCGGTGTGCAGCAGCAGGGCCTCGAGGTCGCGGCCGAGCACCGAGGACGCCTCGGCGACGAGCTCCCACGACGGGTGCTCCCGCCAGGCCTCGCCCATGCCGGGCTTCTGCGACCCCTGGCCGGGGAAGGTGAACACGATCATCGGTGGGCGGGCACCTCTCGAGGGACAGCGGGCAGGGGTTCGACCAGCGGGGGGCCGACGAGGTTTCACCCGGGGCGGGCGAGGCCGAGGTCGGTCTCCGTGGAGCGGTGCGGCGGGAGGGATTCGAACCCTCAAGCCCTTGCGGGCAGCGGGGTTTGAGCCCGCCCTGTATGCCGGTTCCAGCACCGCCGCAGCAGTGGTGCTGCGGCCACGCTACCAACGCCCACCCGACCGCCTTTGTTACCGCGCGGACACCTTCCCGGGCACCCTCTGGTGCGCCTCCGCGGGCCCTTCCCCGGGCACCTCGGCGGTGGCCGTCGCGGGGCTAGCGGACGGGATGCTCGGCGTACGAGCGGGCGAGCTCGGCGAAGCCGGCGTCGAGGCCGACGGCGGGCTCCCAGCCGAGCACCTCCCGGGTGCGGCGCTGGTCGAACCAGTGGGCGACGGTGAGCTGGCGGGCCGCGAAGTGGGTGAGCGGGGGCTCGCTCCCCGGCCAGAGGGCGCCGACCACCGCGCCGGCGACCGAGGCGACCGCCCCCGGCGCGTCCCGCCAGCGGGGCTCGACGCCGGCGGCGTCGAGGATGGCGGCGACGAGGTCGCGGACGGGGCGGGGGTCGCCGGCGGACACCACCCACGCCTGGCCCAGCGCCGCGCTGCCGGGGTCGGCGGTGGCGTCGAGGCCGGCCACGAGCGCGTCGGCCGCGTCGGTGACGTAGGTGGAGTCGACGAGCGCAGCCCCGCCACGGGGCAGGGCGAGGCGCCCGGTCCGGGCCCGGTCGACGATCCGTCCGACGAGCTGGGTGTCGCCCGGGCCCCACACCAGGTGGGGGCGCAGCACCACGGTGGGGACGGTCGTGGCGCTGAGCACGCGGCGCTCGGCGATGGCCTTCGAGCGGGCGTAGCCGTCCCGCCCGGCGTAGCGGGCGGGCTCGGTGCCGGGGCCCATGGCGGCGTGGCCGTCGAACGCGACCGAGGGGGTGGAGACGTGCACGAGCCGTCCGCACCCGGCGGCGGCCCGCACCACGTTCAGCGAGCCCTCGATGTTGACCTCGACGAACCGGCGCCACGGAGCCCGCGGCGCCACGAGGGCGGCCAGGTGGACGATGGCGTCGTGGCCGGTCGCGGCCCGGTGCACGGCCTCGGCGTCGGTGACGTCGCCGAGGTGGTCGGTCAGGCCGGTGGCGCTGGGGCGCCGCTGGAAGCAGGTGACCTCGTCGCCCCGCTCGGCCAGCCGGAGGGCGACCGTGCGCCCGAGGAGGCTGGTGGCGCCGGTGACGAGGACCTTCACGTCACCGCCCGCCCAGGAGCGACGCGGCGTCGGCGGCGAGCGCCGCGCGGTCGATCTTCGTGCGGTGGCGGACGTCGACCGGGAGCCGGCCGGTGAGCACCGCGGCCACGGGGGTGGGGCACGCGCCCCGGACCGCGGCCGTGGTGGTGAGGTCGGCGAGGGCGAGCGAGCGGTCGGCGTCGACCACCACGACCAGCGCCTGCGCCCCTTCGGGGCCGACGCCGACCGCGGCGACGACCAGGCCGGTGCCGTCGAGCACGTGCTGCTCGGACACGACGCAGGCGAGCGGGCCGCCGGCGGTGGTGATGACGTGGAGGCGTCGGCCGAGCTGGAACAGGCGGCCGTCGTCGAGGTACCCCACGTCGCCGGTGCGGTGGAACGGTCGGCCGTCGACCACGTCGGTCGAGTCGCGGTCGAGCGCCCACCGGCGGTCGTAGGCGGCGCGCATCCACGGGGCCGAGACGAGGACCTCGCCCCACGCCCCGCCGGGCTGGAGGGGATCGATCAGGACCTCGACCCCGACGAGCGGACGGCCGGTGCAGGTGCCGCCGAGGGGGCCGACGGCGCCGGGCTCGGTGCCGTCGGTGAGGGGCAGCGCCTCGGTCATGCCGTACGGGGCCCGGACGTCGGCACCGGTGACGGTGGCCATGGCCGCGGCGAGGTCGCGGCGCACCGGCGCGCCGGCGAGCATCACCAGATCCATCGGGGCGGTGCGACCCGCCGCGGTGTCGACGATTCGCTGGGCCGCGGCCGGCGACAGCCAGGCGGTGGTGGCCCCGGCCGGTGCACTGGCGGCGGCGAAGGCGTCGAAGTCGAGGGCGCCGGGCGTGACGTCGTCGGGGAGGCTGCAGGCCAGGCCGAGGGCCGGGCCGATGAGCATGAAGGGGGCGAAGGAGGTGGTGAACGCCCCGATCGGGAACTGCTCGAGGATCGTGTCGCGCTGGGCGGCGAGGGCGGCGTGGGTGTAGCGCACGGGCTTCGCCGGCCCGGTGGCGCCCGAGGTGTGCACGACCGCCGCGAGGTCGTCGGGCCGGAGCGGGGGGCGCTCGGGGGCGGCGTCGGTGGAGGTCGACGGGTGAGGGGGGAGTGGCGGGACCACCAGGTGGGTCGCGCCCGGGGTGAGGCCGACGACCCGGGCGATGCGCACGGTCCTCTCGGTGCTGATCGTCCACTGCACGGTGGCGCCGCGCAGGAGGCGGCGCATGGGCCTCAGCCCGAGCTGGGAGTCGACGGCGACGACCACCCCGCCGGCCATCCAGATGCCGTAGGCGGCGGCCAGGCAGTCGGCGCTCGGGGGCACGAGGAGGGCCACCCGGTCGCCGCGGGTCAGGCCACCGGCACGGAGGTGGTCGGCGACGTGGCGGGCGTGGCCGGCGAGCTGGCGCCAGGTGCGGGTGCCGCCGGGGCCGGAGAAGGCGAGGTCGGTGTCGTCGGCCCGCTCGACCAGCGCGGCGGTGACCGGTCGGAAGCCGGCCACGGCCTCGGCGTCGGGCGGGTCGACCGGGCGGGCCGGGTCGGAACCGAGGTCGGCCAGCCACTCCCACGCCACCTCGGCCACGGGTGCGTCGAGGGTGACGAGGTGGGCGGCCTCGGGGAAGACCTGCACCTGGGCCTGCGGCGCCCGCCGCACGAGATCGGCCAGGAAGCGCTCGTGGAAGACCGGGTCGCGCCCACCCCAGGCCAGCAGCACCGGCCCGTCGAAGGCGTCGAAGGCGGCGGCCACGCCTTCCAGGGCCGACCAGGAGGCGTCGTCGGGACCGACGGGGATGTCGGCGACGAACTCGGCGACGGCGTGGCGGCGATCCCGGCCCCGGTACGGCGCCCGCAGGGCGGAGCGGTGCTCGCGGCCGGTCATCCGAGCCGTGCCCTCGACGAAGGCCGGGGTCTGCTCGCACACGACGCGCGCGGCCGAGCGGGCCGCGGCGATGAGGGGCGGCACCTTCACGCCGTCGGGCAGGGCGACGGCGGTGTTGGTGAGCACGAGGGCCCGGCAGTCGAGCCGGGCGGCGGCGGCGATGGTGACGGGGCCGCCCCAGTCGTGGGCTGCCATCACGATCGGGCCGGAGGTGTGGGCCTCGCAGAAGGCGACGAGCTCGTCGATGCGCTCGGCGAGCACGCGGGGCGTGCCCCGGTCCGAGAAGCCCATGCCGCTCTGGTCGACGGCGACGACCCGCCATCCCTCAGGGGCCAGTCGGAGGACGTCTCGCCAGATGTACGACCAGGTCGGGTTGCCGTGGGTGCACACGAGCGTGCCCTTCGTCGGCTCGGCGCCGTTGTCGAGCACGTGCCACGACCGGTGCCGACCATCGGGGGTGGTGACGTCGACGATCCGCGACCACGCCGGGTCGAGGCCCCACCCCTCGAGCTGCCGGATGCCGGGACCGCCGACCGCCGTGCTCACCAGATCAGTTCGGCCAACGAGCAGTTGAGCCCCGAGCCGATGCCGCACAGCAGGACTCGGTCGCCGGGCTCCAGCTGGTCGGCCACCATCGACAGCGTGTACGGCACGGCGGCCGGGCCCATGTTGCCGAGGGTGGGGTAGGTCAGCGGCACCGTCGTCGGGTCGATCCCGATGATCTCGCACATCTTGTCGGTGTGGACCGACGACACCTGGTGCATGACGTAGACGTCGCAGCCCCGCCACTCGAGGCCCTCGGCGTCGGCGGCGGCGATGGTCTCGACGGCCAGCTCGAGGCCGGCGGCGAGCAGGGCGGCGGTGTCGGTGCGCATCCCCTCGAGCCCACCGACGCAGAGGTCGTTGTGGCGGGTCGCGGCACGCGAGACGCTGCCCGTGAAGGCGTGGCCGCCGGGCCGGGGAGGGCCGAGCACCATGGCTGCCGCGCCGGAGCCGAGGGTGAGGGTGGCGAAGTTCTCGAACACGTCGGCCACGGTGGCGTCGGGGGAGGCCAACCGGTCGATGGTGAGCTGCTGGGGGATGCGGCTGCCCTCGCCGTCGACGATCAGCACGTGGCGGGCGTGACCGGCCTCGATGGCCATGGCGGCGACGTCCATCGCGTTGATGAAGCCGAGGCAGGCGTTGCCGAGGTCGAAGTTGCGGCAGGTGTCGGCCAGCCCCAGGTGGTCGTGCACGGCACAGGCCACCGACGGCTCGAGGTTGTGCTTGCAGACCGAGGTGGAGATGAGCAGGTCGATCTCCGCCGGGTCGATGCCGGCGGCGTCGACCGCCTTGCGGCCGGCGATGGCGGCCGCCTCGTCGAAGGTCGTGCCCTCGGGCCACCACCGGCGCTCGACGATGCCGGCCAGGTCGGCCAGCAACCCCGGGCGGACGCCGACCCGCTCGTAGGTCGTGGCCAGCTGCTCGTCGATCCACGCCGACGTCACGACATCGGGGGCCTCAGCATGGGCCACCGACAGGACGTGGGTGTTCGAGAAGCGCATGCGGGTGAAGGGTAGGGCACTCCCAGGACGATGCCGGGGGCGGGGAGACGGTCGCTCCGCCGTCTGGGCCCGTCGCCCGACGGCCGGCGCACCCTCCAGCCACCGGCGGGACCGCGGCCGTACACTCCGACCATGACCAAGGGGATGCTCGAGCGACGCCTCCGGGACGTCTCCGCGCAGCTCCAGGGCCTGCGCCGCGAGCTCGCCCTCACCGACGAGCAGCTCACCCAGCTCTCCGACGAGGCCGACGACGCCCGCCTGCGCTCGCTGGTGTCCGAGACGCCCATCGCCGAGCGCGAGCACCGCGAGGCCGCCCGCCACGCCGAGGCCATGGGCCGCCACCGCACCGACGTGATGGCCTCGATCGAGCGCCTCGAGCGGCAGCAGGACGACCTCCTCGACCGTCTCAACGAGGCTGTCGGCTGACCCGGGTACGATGCCCCGGCTCCACCACCGACCACTGAGCCACCACTCGAGAGGGGACTCCCGGTGCCGACCCGCGTCGTCATCGCCGAGGACGAGGCGATCATCCGGCTGGACCTGAAGGAGACCCTCCAGGAGGAGGGCTACGAGGTCGTCGGCGAGACGGGCCGGGGCGACGAGGCCGTCGAGCTCGTCCGGGCCCACCAGCCCGACCTCGCCATCCTCGACATCAAGATGCCCGGCCTCGACGGCCTGTCCGCCGCCCGCGAGATCGCCGGCGAGCGCATCTCCGCCGTGCTGATCCTCACCGCCTTCAGCCAGCGCGACCTCATCGAGCAGGCCCGCGACGCCGGGGCGCTGGCCTACCTGGTCAAGCCGTTCCAGCGCAGCGAGCTCATCCCGGCCATCGAGGTCGCCATCGGCCGGTTCCGCGAGATGAAGGCGCTGGCCGAGCAGGCCCAGACCCTCGAGGAGCAGCTCGAGACCCGCAAGATCGTCGACCGGGCCAAGGGCCGCCTCATGGACGCGCACCACCTCTCCGAGGGCGACGCGTTCTCGTTCATCCAGCGCACGGCGATGCGCGAGCGGCTCACCATGAAGGCCGTCAGCGAGCGCATCATCGACGGCGAGCTCACCCCCGACGGGGCATGAGCCCGGCGCCGGCCGCCGTCCACCTGCCCGCCGCCCGCACCGGAGGCCTCCGATGACCACGTTGATGCTCATCGACGGCAACTCGCTCACCTACCGGGCGTTCTTCGCGCTGCCCACCGACATGGCCACGGCGTCGGGGCAGGTCACCAACGCGGTGTTCGGGTTCACCTCGATGCTGGTGAACCTCGTCCGCGACCACCGGCCCGACCACCTCGCCGTGGTCTTCGACCGGCCCGAGCCGACCTTCCGCCACGAGGCCGTCGACACCTACAAGGCCAACCGCTCCGAGGCACCGGACATCCTGCGCCAGCAGATGGGGCTGGTCCGCCAGGTGGTCGAGGTGCTGCACGTGCCCGTGCTCGAGCTGGCGGGCTACGAGGCCGACGACATCATCGCCACCCTGGCCACCGAGGCCCAGGCGCGCGGCGACGACGTGCTCATCGTCACCGGCGACCGCGACAGCTACCAGCTCGTCGCCGACCCGCACGTGAAGGTGCTCTACAACAAGCGGGGCGTCTCCGACTACGCCCTCTACGACGAGGCCGGCATCAAGGAGCGCACCGGGGTCACGCCGGCCCAGTACGTCGAGTACGCCGCGCTGCGCGGCGATCCCTCCGACAACCTGCCCGGCGTGCCCGGGGTGGGCGAGAAGACCGCCGCCAAGCTGATCACCACCTACGGCGGCATCGACGGCATCTACGAGAACCTCGACGCCCAGACCCCGAAGCTGCGCCAGAACCTCGGCGAGCACGAGGCCCAGGTGCGCAGCAACACCGAGATCATGCTGCTGCGCCGCGATGCGCCGGTCACCGTCGACCCCGACGCCCTCGTCATCGGCGACTACGACCTCGAGGAGGTGCGCCAGCTCTTCGACTTCCTCGAGTTCCGCACCCTCTTCGACCGCCTGCTCGAGGCCCTCGGCGCGGCCGACGAGGCCTCCGACGCCGGTTCCGGCCCGTCGGGCGACGTGCTCGAGGCCGAGCGCTCCGACCTCACCGACGCAACCTCCGCCGCCGGGTGCCTCCGAGCCCTCGCCGAGGGCGACGCGCCGCTCGCCGTGGCCGCGGCGTGGCGCGGTGCCGAGGGGCGATCGCCGCTCGAGGGCCTGGCCCTGGTCACCGACGCCGCCACCGGCGACGTGGCCTGGATCCCGGCCGCCACGCTCGCCCTGCC